>CBFGJR010000001.1:0-5986 GCA_965649145.1 Caldifarciminota bacterium
CTTTCTTTTTCTTTAAAATTTGCTCCTTCAGATTCTATTTTAATATTATCTCTTTTTTGAGTTTTTATACTTATATCACCATTATAAGATGTAACTTTTATTATCTCCTTCAAGGGAATTTCTGTGATTACTTCTTCAAAACCTTCTTTTTTAAAGAGAAATGCTGAATGGACCGCATCTTTTACGATTTCCGGTATCCACACAGAACCAAAAAATCTGTTTTCTTTTTTACCTACTTCTTTTATAGCCTTTATAAGCCTTTCAGCCTCTTCTGCTTTTATTTTTCCCTCTTCAAGCATATCAATTATTTTTTTAATTGCTTCTTCCATATTTACCTCCTTTTATTTTTTTAAAGGGATTCCAACCTCTATAATGCAATTTTATAAATTATAATTTTTTTTTAATAATTTTTCAAGTTTTTTAAATTTTTTTTTAAGTTTTAATAAATTATTTTACATTTTTTTTAAATTCCTCTTATATATCTCCCTTATTTTTAAAAATGTCCTTTCATATAAATTCTCTTTAAAATCTGGAAAACTCGTTAAAAGGGGTCTAAATTTGCCCTTTTCATACCATAATGTTATATCAGCATATACCCCTCTCCCTAAGTATATTTTATAACCTCCCTCTTTAAAAGATGCTAAAACCACCTTAAAGTAATCCATATAACCTGGGTCTATGTTTATTCTTCTTTTTCCTTCTAAGGTAAATTTTTTTTCTATTTCCCAGGTTTTGTATTTAATTTCCACAATTTCCGAGGGGTCTATAAGGTCCTTAAAGGAATAAAAAATTCTCTTTATATTCTTCCCCATCTCTTTTTCATAATAGGAAGTAAAATTAAAATCAAAAATTTCACTTTCAAAATCAATTTTTCCAAGAGATTTTTTTAGTTCTTCTTTTACCTCATTGAGTAAATTTAAATCTGTAGAAAATATTCCTGAAAATAACTTGCAGGGGAGAGGGTTTTTAGGTTCACTCATTTTAAAAATCCCTTTGCCTTTAAAATTAATTCTTTTTTTATTTTAAGTTTTTCTAAAATCTCTATAATTTCTCTTTCCTCAAGTTTTTTATAAAAGGTTTTCCCCTCTTTAATTTTATGAAAATGCTCATCCCTTATATAAATTGTCCCGTCCTCTACTTCCTTTGAAACAACCTTATGATTCATCATCTCAAATTCAAAGGATTCCTCCCATGCTGAAATAAAGGTTTCCTCATCCACTTTATCCCTTTTTATCTTAAATCTGAATTTTTTAAATCCCCTTTCATTTTCTGTATAAACATATATTCCATCATTTTTATTTTCATAAATAAAATTGTAAGTTTTTGTTTTAAATTTAACTATATCTCCTTCAAGAGGAATTGGTTTATAAATTAAATAACCAATATCACACAGATAATTTTTACCGTCTATTTCAAGAGAAATAAGTGTGTGGGTATTTTCACCATAACTTCTATCAGCAAGGAGAAAAGAGGATTTAAATCCTGAATAGGAGAGAAAATTTTTTAAAAAATACACAAGGGAAAAACAGGTTCCTCCCCCTCCCTTTTCAAAATAATCCCTTATTACATAGTAAGGTGTTCTGAGTTTTTTCTCAAAATCTTTGCTTTCTGCTTCAATTATTTTTGTTAAATTTTCGTAGGGAATTCTTGAAAAAACTCTGAGTACTTTCTCTAAGAGAATTATCTTATTTTCCTCCTTTTTTAACTTAAATCTTTCTATAAAATAATCAAAACTCTTTAAATCCTTTTCTTTTATAAGTTTCATAAGAGATAAATTTTTTCTACCTTTTCTGCTATTTTATTCCAGTCAAATTCCTTTGAAAATTTTAATCCCCTTTCCCTTATTTTTTCTCTCAGATTTTTATCATTTATTAAAATTTCTATTTTTTCTGCAAGTTCATTTTCATTTTTATTTTTAAATAAAAGCCCATTTATCCCATTTTTTATAACCTCATTGTAACCTTCTATATCTGAAGATATAACAGGAACCCCTGATGCCATTGCCTCAATCAAGACAATACCGAAAGTTTCTCCACCTATTGCAGGTGATACATATATGTCAGCACTCCTCACAATTTTTGGTAATTCGTAAGGCTCTACAAATCCGAAAAACCTTACTTTTAGGTTATTTTCCTCAGCATATTTTTTTGAAATAATAAGTAAAGGTCCTTTTCCCACCATCCAGAATTCAATATCCTTATAACCTTTTTCCCTTAAAATTTTAGCAGCCTTTAAAAAAATTAAAGGTCCCTTTCTCTTTTCAAATCTTCCAACAAATAAAACTGTAAAATTACTTTTTTTAATCTTTTCTCCATCAGGAATAAACCTTTTTGTATCAACCCCATTTGGAATGATTATATAATTTCCAAAGGGAAAATATTTTTCTATTTCCCTTTTTGCCTTTTTTGAAACACATATAACCTTATTAATTTTTTTAAAACTTTCCTTATAAAATATTCTGGCTAATCTATAAAAATTAAAACCTATAAATGCTGTATGGAAAGTTGCTATGTTTTTTGAAGATGAAAATATAAGGGCATGATAGGGAAGATTATGACCAAGAGGTCCATGGGTATGAACAATATCAAAATCTTCCTTAAAAATTTCCCTTAATTTTTTTCTTAAATCTTTTTCCCATGTAAAAGTTATCTGGGTAAAGTTGAGTGGTAAAATATGAATTTTTCCAACCCTTATAACATCCTTTTCCTCTTTTTCACCCTGATTGTAAGAAGCAGTAAGAATTTTAACATTATGCCCCCTTTCCCTTAAAGATTTTGAAAGATGATACATGTGTTCGGATACTCCTCCTGGAAAAGGATAATAGGCATCAGAAACCATTAAGATTTTCATATAAATTTACTTAAAACCTTTGATTCTATCTCAAGAAGTATTACTGGAATTTTTGCACTTTTAATTAAATAGGAAAGGGAAAGACTCTCAAGTAAGTGAATTATTGCAAGAATAAAAAGGATTGATAAAAAAAATAAAAATATACTACCTAAAAGTTTGTCCCAGAAGGTAAGACCTAAAATTTTAATAGCCTCCTTTCCCTTTTTAAAAACAAAGGCTAATAATAAAATTGAAAGTAAAAAAATTAAAAGGAAAGATAAAAAATGAGAAAAGGGAATAAATTTTGGAAGAATTTTTTTTAATAAGGGAGAAAGGTTAAAGGCAAGAATAATAGAAAAGGCAAGGGAAAACCATGAAGTTATAAGACGCCATAAACCGTAAATAAGCCCAATTAAAATGGATAGGAGGAATAAAAAAACTGTAAATATATCAAAGGGATGCATTTTTTTAAATAATTTCTTAAAATATAATATGTCACTTTCTTTTATTATAAGGGAAACATACATCGGAATTAAAAATAATCTTAAGATGGCTTTTACAAGTGTTTTAATCATGTCTTTTTCCCTTTTTTTCTTTATTTTTTTTGTAATACTTACTCTAAATTCCTTTAATGTGATATATGAAAGGGCATATAAATTAATGTTTGAGGTCTACCATACGGAAAATCTTGATGAAAAAAATTTAAATTTTTTAGGTAGTATTTTAAAATCCTTAAGGGGAGTATATAAGGTAGAATATATTGATTCAAAAAGTGGAAAAGAATTTTTTTTAAAGGATTATCCAGAATATAAGGAATTATTAACCCTTTTTAATGAAGAAATATTCCCCCCAAAGTTTACCCTTTATTTAAAGCCCTATCTCCTTTTAAGAGGAGAAATAATTGAATTAAAATCCTTTATTTTAAGGCTTCCCTTTGTTAAAGAGGTTTATTTTGGTGAGGAATACATTTTAAAAATTTTCAAAATCCTTTTATTTTTAATTTTTATTGATATTTTTTTCTTCTTTTTCCTTTTATTTTTGCTTTCTTTAACAATTCTCCAAACACTCAGGTTAACAATAAGGGGAAGACTGAATCTTATTGAACTTTTATATCTTGTGGGCTCAGATGAAGAATACATAAGATCCCCTTTTGCCCTTGAAGGCTCCCTTTATGGAATTTCAGGTTCCTTAGTAGCAGTGATACTTACTCTTTTATTCCTTTCCTTTCTTAAAAAATTCTTCGGGATATCCTTTAATTATGTATTTCCTGTTTTAGTTTCAATGGTTGCCTTTGGAACACTTCTTGGATTTCTCTCCTCGCAGATAGCCTTATCAGATATAAAGAAAATATGATAATTTTTTTGTTAATAATTATAAATTCAGGTTTAAAATCAAAGGTTGACTCTTTGAATCTTGAATTGAAAAAAATAAAAGAAGAAAGAAAAACCCTTGAAAAGGAAGAATCAAAAACCCTATTTTCCCTTGAATCCCTTAATAAGGAAATGCAGGTTTTAAGTGAACTGGAAAAATCTTTAATTTCAGAAAGAATTTCCCTTGAGAAGGAAATTTATGAACTTGAAAAATTAATCAGAGAAAATGAAAGAGAGCTTGAAAATACAAAAAATGTAATTAAGAGTTTTCTTATTTCCCTTTATAAATATGGGAAATTAAGTCCATTCAGTATAATAAGGGGTCAGGGCTCTTTTCTCAATTTTTATACAGGACTTTTAGCTCTTAAAAAAGGTATTGAATTTAGAGAAGAACTCCTTAATAAAGGAACTCTACTTATAAAAAGTTTAAAAGAAAAAAAGGAATCCTATAATTTAAAGGTTAAAAATTTAAAAGATATTGAAGAAGTAACAGCAGAAAAGAAAATGGAACTTTTTGAAACTAAAAAAGAAAAGGAAAATATTTTAAATGAGCTGAGAAAAAAGAAAAAAGAACAGGAAAAACTTGAAAGGGAACTTACATACCAGGTTAAGAAATTTGAAGAATTACTTGAAAAAATTGAGAGAGAAAGGCTTTCCAAGGCTAAAAAGGAAATTCCTCAAAATATTCCAAAAAGAACTTTTAACTGGCCAATAAAAGGTGAAATAGTTTCCTATTTTGGTAATCTCTGGCATCCTGAATATAAAACAAAGGTTAAAAATAATGGTATTGATATAAGGGGAAAAAAAGGTGATAAAGTTTATTCAGCAGATGCAGGGGTAGTTGTTTATTCGGATTTGTTTATGGGTTATGGTTTAACTGTAATAATAGACCATGGGGACGGTTTTTACACAGTTTATGCGGGTCTTTCAAAAATATATGTTTACCCTGGAAAGGCAATATCAAGAGGAGAACCCTTAGGTGAGATCGGAATTTCAATTTTCAGTACCAGTTATACACTGCATTTTGAAGTTAGATACGGTGGGAAAGCCTTAGACCCAGTTTTATTTTTACCCTTTGAAAGTTGATTTTGAAAATGTGATTTACATCATAGAAAATTTTTTTAATTATAAAATATAATATATAGGGATGGAGGAACTTAAAAATTATTATGAGCTTCTTGGTGTAAAACCTTTTGCTTCAAAGGAGGAAATAGATAAGGCTTTTAAAAGACTTATAAAAGATCTACATCCTGATAAATACAGAAAGGATGGAGAGGAGGTTTATAAAAAGGCTGTGGAAAGGTTTACCATTATAAATGAGGCATACAGTGTTCTGGCAAATCCTGAAAAGAGAAAAAGATATGATGAAATGATAAAAAGTGGTGGTTTTACCTCACCACAGGTAAAGGCAAGAAAAGTCCAGGCAAGGAATGCCTTTAATATGGGTAAGGAAGTTTTTGAAAAAGGGGAATATTCAAAAGCAGGGATGTATTTTAAATCAGCCCTTTTGCTCGACCCTCTATTTCATGAAGCAAGAGCATATCTTGCAATAAGTTATGTAAGGTCAAATAGAAAAAAAGAGGAGGTTCTTGAAATTTTAAAAATATTTGATAATCATATAGATGAAATTAATGACCCTGAGCTATTTTACATAATAGCAAGAGCGTATCTTGCTGCGGGTGAGAAGAATAAGGCTAAGGAGGTTCTTGAAAAGGGTTTAAAACTCTTTAAAAATAATGAAAAGTTAAATAAACTATATAAGGAAATAGGTGGAATTTTTAAAATTT
>CBFGJR010000002.1:0-5977 GCA_965649145.1 Caldifarciminota bacterium
TAAAAAAAATTATAGAAGTTGTAATGAAGTATGCTCTTTCAAATCCTGAAGTAGAATTTCTTTTAAAAGATGAAAGGGAGATTATATTTGATTTAAAACCGGCTAATAGTTTTAAAGAGAGAATATCTTCAATTTTTGGTGAAGATTTTTTGAAAGAATTAATTGAGATTGAAGAAAGTAAAAAAAATTTTTCCTTTACTTTATTTTTATCAAGAGTAGAGTTTTTAAAGGAGTCTCCTACAAGATTTTTTTTTGTGAATAGAAGACCCTTTTATGAGAGTTCCTTTATAAGAGCTTTTTCTAATATTTATACTGACAGGTTTAAATCACCTGATGTATTTCTTTTTCTTTTTATAAACCCTGAGGAGGTTGACTTTAATGTTCATCCTCAAAAGTTACAGGTAAAGTTTTCACAAAAACTTGGTTTTCCTTTCAGGATTATTAATATAGTAAAAGGTACTGTTAAGGAAAAAAATACAAGCGATAAAAAGACGGAATTACTTATAAAATTAAGCGGAGAGAAATTTAGAGGAGATGTTAAACAACTTGAATTCGGTGAGATGGAAAAAAGGGATGTTAAGGGGGAGCCTTTAATTTATGAGGATATCTGGCAATTTGAAAACACTTACATAATTGTGAAGTTTGAGAAGGGTTTACTTATAATAGATCAGCATACTGCCCATGAAAAGATTATTTATGAGAGAATTTTAAATTCACGAAAATTTAAAACGGTTCTTTTAGCTTTTCCAATTCTTTTAAAACTTTCTTTTGCTGAATTTTCTACTTTTAAGGAAATAAAACCTGTTTTGGAGAGTATTGGTTTTGAGATAAGGGAAATTAAGGGTGGTGAGATCCAGATTGAGGGTTTGCCTGATTTTATAAAAAAGTTTTCAAAGGAAAATTTTATAGAAATAATTAATTCAATAAAAAAAGAAAAAAAACTTGACCCTTTAAATGTGTATAAGGAGATTAGTTGTAAGAGTGCTGTGAAAAAGGGTGATATTTTAAGGAAGGAGGAAATGACAAATATTTTGATAGAACTTTTTTCTCTTGATGACCCCTTTTTCTGTCCTCACGGTAGACCTGTGATGATACAGTTAACAAAAGATGAGCTTGACAGGAAATTTGGAAGGTAAAATAAGGGTTTTTGCATTAATAGGACATACAGGTTCAGGTAAAAATAAATTGGCTTTTGAAGTTGCAAAAGAATTGGGTGCAAAGATAGTTCTTTGTGATTCAAAGAAAGTTTATAAATTTATGGATATAGGAACAGCAAAGCCTACGGATGAGATGAGGAAGAAAGTAGATTATTTTATGATTGATATAAAGTATCCTGATGAATATTATAGTGCAGGAGATTATGCAAGGGATGCTGAGAGAATAATTTTTGAACTTTATAAAAAGGGTGAAAGATTCTTTGTTGTTGGTGGTTCTACACTTTATTTAAAAGCTCTTTTTGAAGATTTTATTTCCTTACCACCTTTTCCTTCTGATTTGAGATTAAATTTAAAAAAAGAGGAAACATCCAAACTTTATGAATTTTTAAAAAAAATTGATCCAGAAAGAGCTAAAAAAATACATCCCAATGACCGTGTTAGGATTGAAAGAGCAATAGAGATTTATGAACTTACAGGAGAAAGACCATCAGAGTTATATAAGAGAAAAGGTGAAAAAAAAATAGTTCCATATTATTTTGCTATTTACTGGGAAAGAGAAAAAAGAAAGGAGCGGATTAATAAAAGATTTGACGAAATGATGGAAAAGGGTTTTTGGGAAGAGGTTGAGAATTTGTTAAATAGAGGGTATGATTTAAGGTATAAATCACTTGACGCACATGGATATAAGGAGCTTATATTATATAGTATGGGAGAGATAAAGGACCTTAAAGAGGCGGTGAGGCTTGCAAAGAAAAGAACTTACGAATATACAAAGAGACAGTTGAATTTTTTTAAAAATTATCTTAATATTAAACCTTTTTTTTATAAAATGGAAGATGATAAAAGGGATGAAGTTAAAGATAAAATTGAAAAAATTTTGAAGGAGGAAATATGGAAGGACTTATAAAAGAGGCAAAAAAGGCTTACAAAAAGGGTCTATTGAGGGAGACAAAAGAAATTCTTGAGAGAATTTTTGAACTTACAGAGAGTGAATATATTGAGATTTATCCTGATTATATAAGTGTGCTACTTGATTTGAAGGAGTATGGTAAAGCAGAAAAGATGCTTAAGGAGTCCGAAAAGATAATAGAAAGAGATGGTAGTGTTTCAATTCTGAATTCCCTTAAAAGACTGAGAGCAAGATTATACAGGGAAAAGGGTCAGTTTGAGAAGGCAAGGAAAATATTGAATGAAATATTGAATCAAAAAGGTTTAACAGATGAGGAAAGGGGAAAGGTCAATTTTTCTCTTGGTAAAATATTTTTTATAGAGGGTGATTATGACCGGGCTGAGAGACATTTTACAGAGAGTGAGATCAGCTTCAGAGGGACAAGTTTAATTGAAGAGGAAGGATGGTCAACACTATGGAGAGCAAAAATTGCAAGGGTAAGGGGTGAATGGACAAGGGCAAATGATATGCTTAAAATTTTATTCAGAGAATATACAGAGAGATCAAAACTTCTTTATGCCTATGTTTTATTTGAAAAGGCACTTCTTTTTTTTGAGGAAGGAAAAAAGGATGAGACAATAGAACTTGAAAAAATTCTTGAGGAAACCCTTTTAAATTTAAGGGCACCAAGACTTTCTATTGAGGTGAGACTCAAACTTTCAAATCCTCTTTCAGTTGATGCGGAGGAATTCAAAAAGGTGGAAAGAAGATCAAGGAGAATTTTAAATTATTTACCTGAGGAGGAGAATACTTTGAGAGGTCTTGCCCTATCCTGGCTTGCTTACATAAAGGGATTTTATGGGGAGAAAAATGAGGCAGAAAAACTATACGATTTGGCTGAAAAGGAACTTGAAAATTCAAGTTTTGAAGAAAAGGGTTTATACTTACTTTTAAAGATTCTTACACTTATAGAATTTAAAAATTTTAAAGAGGCAGAGAAATATATAGAACTTATTAACGATAAAAAATATCCCTTTTACTTCCGCTCCTTAGCAGTTTTAGCAAAAAATTTTGAAAAGGTTTAAATCTTGAATAATTTTAAATTTAATTGTATAGTTTATCTATATAAGGAGGAAACAAAATGGAAAATTTAAAAGATGTTTTAACCATAGATTTAAGGAAGTATGATTTTAGGGATGAGGTTAATTATCTTTATACTGCACCCAAGGGATTAACCAAGAAGGTTGTTGAGGAGATAAGTTCTATTAAAGGAGAGCCAGATTGGGTGAGGGAATTTAGGTTAAAATCCCTTGAAATTTTTTTGAAAAAGCCTATGCCCTTGTGGGGTGCGGATCTTAGAGATATTAACTTTGATGAAATATCTTACTATGTAAGACCAACTGATAGAAAGGGTACTTCCTGGGAGGATGTTCCTGAATATATAAAGAATACTTTTGAAAAACTCGGTATTCCTGAGGCAGAGAGGAAGTTCCTTGCTGGAGTGGGAGCGCAGTATGATTCTGAGGTTGTTTATCATAACATAAGAAAGGATCTTGAAAAAAAGGGTGTTATTTTTCTTGATACAGATACTGCATTAAAGGAATATCCGGAATTTTTTAAGGAATATTTTGGTAAAGTTGTTCCACCCACTGATAATAAGTTCGCTGCTTTAAATTCAGCAGTTTGGAGTGGTGGAAGTTTTATTTATGTTCCACCTAATGTTCATGTTGAGTTTCCCTTGCAGGCATATTTCAGAATAAATGCTGCGAGTATTGGTCAATTTGAGAGAACTCTTATAATTGCTGATGAAGGTTCTTTTGTTCATTATATTGAAGGTTGCACAGCTCCTATGTATTCCTCCTATTCACTACATGCTGCTGTTGTTGAAATTGTTGCAAAAAAGGGTTCAAGGGTGAGGTATACAACCATTCAAAACTGGGCTAACAATATTTACAATCTTGTAACAAAAAGAGCAGTTGCTTATCAGGATGCAGTTGTGGAATGGGTTGATGGTAATATGGGTTCTAAGGTTACAATGAAGTATCCCTGTGTAATAATGAAGGAAAAAGGAGCGAGGGCTGAAATAATTTCAGTTGCCTATGCAGGAAAGGGTCAGCATCAGGATACAGGAGCAAAGGCAATTCATCTTGCACCTTACACCTCAAGCAGGATAATTTCAAAAAGTGTAAGCAAAGATGGTGGAAGGACAACCTATAGAGGACTTGTAAGGATTATAAAGGGAGCAAAGGGAGTAAGGTCAAATGTAAACTGTGATGCTTTAATTCTTGATGAAAAATCAAGGTCTGATACTTATCCCTATATGGAGATTAAAGAAGAAGAAGTTGATTTGGGTCATGAGGCGAGCATCGGTAGAATATCTGAAGAAGAGATCTTTTATTTAACTTCAAGAGGTATTCCCGAATCAGAGGCACTTGCTCTTATTGTTCTTGGGTTTATTGAACCTTTGACAAAAGAGCTTCCGATGGAGTATGCTGTGGAATTAAATAGACTAATTCAACTTGAAATGGAAGGTTCGATTGGTTAAAAGGGAGTTAAAAATGGAGGGCATTTTAATAAAAGATCTTCATGTATCTATAGAAGATAAAGAGATTTTAAAAGGGTTAAATCTTTTTCTTGAAAAGGGAAAAATCCACGCAATAATGGGTCCAAATGGTTCTGGTAAGACAACCCTTGGTTTTGTTCTTATGGGTCATCCAAAATATAAAGTAACAAAAGGAGAGATAATTTTTAAAGGCAAAAATATTTTAGAACTTAAACCTGATGAAAGGGCTGCTCTTGGTTTTTTTCTTGGATTTCAGTACCCTTATGAGATAAAGGGAATAACCTTTCAACATTTTGTATGGAGGAGTATTCTTGCTCTTAAGGAAAAAAAGAAAGATGGAGAATTTTACCCCAGGAACTTTTTGGAATATAAAAAGGAATTAAAAAAGAACCTGGAACTTCTTGGTTTTGATGAGAGTTTCGTTGAAAGGGATTTGAATGTGGGTTTTTCAGGAGGTGAAAAGAAGAGGGCTGAAGTTTTACAGATGCTCCTTTTAAAGCCTGAATTTGCAATACTTGATGAGGTTGATTCAGGTCTTGATATTGATTCAATTCGTATTGTGGCAAAAGCAATCGATTTGATGAGATCTCCTGATTTTGGTGCTTTACTTATTACACATTATCAGAGGATTTTAAATTATGTAAAGCCTGATAAGGTTTATGTAATGGTAAATGGTAAAATTGTAAAAGAGGGTGGATTTGAACTTGTTCAGGAGGTTGAAAAAACTGGATATAAAGTTTTTGAGAATTCTAATATTTAAAATTTAAAATTCTAACTCTACTTTTAATCCTATGCTAACAGAAATAAAAATTAAAAACAAAGAATATTTAAGGAAAAGGGAGGAAATTTTTAATAATTTAAAGGACTTACATCTCCCTAATGAAAGGTATACGGATTTAAGGAATATTCCCTTTGAAGATTATTTAAAGGTAAAGGAGGGTGTTATTGTGAAGGATGAATTATCGGATTCAGATGGTGTTGCTCTATTTCCTGATTTTCTTGATAATAAGTCTGCTTATGAACTTTTTTTAAAAACTTTTGAGGTAAAAAAAGATAGGCTTATTGCAACCCATTTTATTTTTCCCACAGGTGGTTTTTTTCTTGAGTTAAATAATGGTGAAAAAAGATTTGAGTTTAGTTCAGTTTCTCCTTCAAATTCTACTTACAGTTTTCAGACCTATATCTTTAAACTTAATTCCTCTTATTTAGAACTTAAAATTAACCAGGAAAATGAGGGAAACTTTTTTTCTCATAATCTTTTTATTTTTCTTCTTGAAGATGCTTCTAAATTAAAGTTACATAATTTCCATAATTCAAACATTTCCTATCTTTTCAATTCACTATTTTTGTTTCTGGGAAGGGATTCTG
>CBFGJR010000003.1:0-5954 GCA_965649145.1 Caldifarciminota bacterium
TTGGCAAGCAAAAGAGATTTATATATAAAAGGAGCCTCTTTTTTTTCATCCGGGGTTAAGTAAATATTCCTTGAACTCATAGCAAGTCCATCCTTTTCCCTAACTGTTTCAACAGGTAATATTTCTATATCCATATTCAGGTCTTCTACCATTCTCTTTATAACAATTAACTGCTGTGCATCTTTCCATCCAAAGGCTGCTATATGGGGTTTTACTATATTGAAAAGCTTCATAACAACTGTTGTAACACCAGTAAAGTGTCCAGGTCTATATCTTCCACATAGGGTATCTGTAAGTTTTTTAACTTCAACATAGGTAGAAAAATTTTTAAGGTACATTTCCTTTTCATCGGGATAAAAAATTATATCAACTCCTTCATCTTCACACATCTTTCTATCACTTTCAAATACTCTTGGATACTCCTTATAATCTTCCCCTGGCCCAAACTGAATGGGATTAACAAAAATTGAAACAACAAGAACATCACAATTCTTTCTTGTTTCCCTGATAAGCGTGAGATGTCCCTCGTGAAGAGCACCCATTGTTGGAACAAATCCTATTATTTTTCCCCTTTTTCTTAATTCTTCTGATTTTTTTTGCATATCTTTAATTTTTCTTATTATCTCCATATCAAAAACCCTTTTTTATTGCATTCTTATCAATAATCTTATAAACTCCCTTTTCATTTCTAATGAATTCTTTTATTTTTTTATTAAATACAGGGTGGATAAAATCTGGGGCAATTTCGGAAAGGGGAATCAAAACAAAATTCCTCTTATGTAAAAGGGGATGGGGAATAACAAGATTATCATTTTTCATTATTAATTTTTCATAAAAAAGGATATCAATGTCAAGTGTTCGTGCTTCATATTTTCCTTTTCTTTCTCTTCCAAATTTTTTCTCAATCTCCTGATTTTTTATCAATAGTTCCTCAGGTAATAGCAGTGTATAACCCATTATAACCATATTCAGAAAATTTCCACCCTCTGCTTTTCCCCATGGTTCTGTTAAGTAAATTGATGAAAAATCTTTTATTTTTAAATAATTTTTGATTTCTAAAAGAGAAAAAAGGATATTCTTTAATCTATTTTCTTTGTTTGAGCCGAGACAAAGGGAAACTTCCTTCATATTATCAATAACATTTCAATAAGACCTTCCTTTTCTTCTTCACTTAAACCCACGGAAATTTTGTTTAAAAAATTATTGTAAAGAGGTTCTGTCCCCCTTTTTACATCTTTAAGAAGATAAAGAATTTTAAGTAAAATTCTATCGTTTCCGGTTTCCCTTGTATCTTTAAGAAGCGATAAAAGATGCATTTCCTTTTCTTCTTCTCTTAAAATAAAAGTTTTTAGAACCATAACTTCAAGTTTGAGTCTTAAATCCTGTAAATTCTTTATTCTTTCTTCAAGTTCTAAAATTAATTTTTTAAAATCTTCAAATCTACCCATAAGATAAAGTAACTTTGCCTTTCTCAGCAATATGTGCTCCTCATGAATTGGAATTCCTTTTACATAATAAATACTTTTCTCACAAAATTCTTCATAATTTTTCTCTTTATTTATGAACCTTATTATTGCCAGGTTAGAGTAAATATAACTGAGAGCAAGATTGAAATTTATTTTTTCTGAAATTAAAAGAGCATCTTCTAACAATTTTTTAGATTCTTTTATTCTTTTAAGGTTCAAAAGCATTGTTGAATAATTAAGTTTACCAAGAACAATATCATAGGGATTAGAAGTTTTTTCTATCCTCTCAAGGGAAATAAGATAATAATTCTCAGCCTCTCTAAAAAGACATTTATTTGCTAAAATATTTGCAATATTCTGTTCGGTAACATAAAGATCCCTTATTTTCCTAATTTCAAGATATACTTCTCTTGCTTTAATAAAGAATTGAAGAGCTTTCTCCATATTACCTTTAACGCTAAACAAGTAAGCAAATCCCTCATATACACCTGCAATTCCAATTGGGTCTTTTAAACTTTCTCTTATTTTGAGTGACCTATTGAAACACTCTTCTGCTTTCTCATAATCACCCTTCAGATTTAGATAATCGTAACCGAGATTAAGGTAGATTTTAGCAAGTTGATTTTTATCCTGAAACTCCTCGGCTTTTTTAATTGCAATCTCATAACAGTTAAAAGCCATATCCTTATTTCCAAACTGGTTAAAAATGATTGCCAGGGCATTTAAAATTTTTAGTAAAATTTTATCTCTTATAAAATTTGATTCAGATAAAAGTCTGAGGTAGATATTAAGGGATTCCTTTAAATTCCCGAGATAAAAATAAGAAACCGCTAGATTAAGTAAAAGTTCATTTTTCATTATTTTATTCCTGACACCTTCAATTATTTTTTCAATTTCTCTTATGTTTTCTTCATGCATTGCCAGTTCAATTAAAGCTTCACTTTTTAGAGGAAAAGCTTTAATTTTAATATTCTCTGACTTTATTTTATTAAATTCCTTTAAAATATCCTCCGATTTTTTCTTAAGATTTAAAAGTTTTAACCTGTAATAAAGATAATCATCCTCCTCGGAAAAATTTTTGTATTCCTCAAGATATTTTTCAAATTCCTGGGTATTATAATTTTCAAAACTTTTATCCATGGCTTTTTGAAGATAAAGTTTTGCTTTTTCTAAATTTCCAGATAAAAGATAATGTCTAAAAATAAGATGGGGAAAATTATTCTCAATATCAAACTCACTTAAAGTATCTGCTATGAGCTTATGATATTCCGTCTTTTCTTCTTTCAGAGTTTTTTCCTCTACTATCTCTCTAATTTCAGGAAAAGAAATCCTGAAAATATTCTTTCTCTCTTCTGACTCTCTAATTATACCCTTTTTAATAGCCTCATCAAGAACGATTTCGAACATTAGTCTTTCCTTTTTTTCATATATACTTTTTAAAACATTAAGAGGGATTTCATCTCCCACAAATGTTATTATTTCAAGGAGTGTTTTTGCAGGCTCTGTAAGGGAATCAATCCATGCTTGAAGTAAGTTCAAAAAACTTAAAGGAAAATCCACTTCCTTTATTTCTCTTATAATTTCCCATTTCCCATTTTTTCTTTTCACAATCTCTTGCTCTTCAAGAGAATTTAAAAGCGTTTTAAAAAAGGAAAAATTTCCCCTTGTTCTTGAATAAAAGAGATTTTTATTTTTTATCTTTTTTGTAAAAACCTCATCAAGAAATCTATCAAATTCTTTTTCTTCCAGAGGGTAAAGATCAATTTTAATAAGCTTTTCATTCTGTGGTAAATTTATTTCACTTTTTCTTTCAGTTATTAAAAAAATAATGGGTAATTTCTCAACTTCTAAAATTAGTTCAGAGATAACTCTTCTTGATAATTCATTCCAGAATCCAAGTTTCTCTATAACAATAACTTTAAATTCTTCTGAAATCTTTTCAAGAATTCTTTTTATAAGATAAATAAGAGAAAATTTAGCCTCCTCAAATCCTTTTTCTTTAATAAGTGCCTTTATATATGAAAGAGAATCATATATAGCACTAAAGTGTTTCTGAGAAATTTGAAATAAAACCTGCCATTCTGAAAGAAATTCTTTTGAAAAGGGGCTCGGAAATAAAGTTATTGAGTTAATTTTTTTTCTGCTAATAAACTCTCTTATTAATCTTGTTTTCCCGACCCCTGCTTCACCTGTAACCAGCACAAAAAATGGACCCTTATCTAAGTCCTGATATATAAAATCAAGGAGAGAGAGCTCCTTTTCCCTGTTATAAAAAGAAAAATCTTCCTCTTCTACTTTTCTTGGTGATATTACTTCAAAAAGTTTAACCTTTTCTTTCTTGCCTTTTAACTCGAATAAACCCAAAGGTTTAAAATCAATTTTATCTCTCAATTCTCTATAAACACTTTCAGAAACCCATATTTTACCAGGTTCGCAAACTGACTCAATTCTCTGAGCAGTATTCACAGTATCTCCAATTGCAGTATAATCACCTTCTCTTCCCTTACCTATTTTACCTGCAAGAACAAAACCTGAATTTATTCCAATTCTGGCGAGTATACCATTCTTTTTTAAAACCTCTTGCATTTCAAGTGCTGAATAAATAGCTCTTTCTGCATCATCTCCGTATGATTTAGGGGCACCAAATAAAGCCATTACAGCATCACCTATATACTTATCAACATATCCCCCTCTTTTTTCAATTATATCAGTCATTTCCTTAAAAATATAGTCTACCATCCTGTGAACTTCTTCAGGGTCAAGAGCTTCTGAAAGAGAAGTAAAACCCTTAATATCAGTAAAAATTACTGTAATCCAGCGCTTTTCAGCCTCCTTTCTCTCTTCTCCCCTTAATTTTTTCCCACATATAGGACAGAAAAGGAAACCTTCCTGAACCCTCGTCCCGCATTCCGGACATAAACTAATAGGCATATATAATTATAAAAAATAAACATTTTATAATTCTTTTAAGTCCTTTAAATAATTAAAAATATAATTACCAGCGAACTTCTATATCAAAAGGTGGAACTGTAAAAGGACCATCAGGATACAAAGGATAATCTTGCTGACCTTTATCATACAAAATCCTTGCAGTATCCGGGCTTGTAGAATAATTGGGATTTATTTCAAATCTAAGACCGTATTTAAAACCTGTATAATCATACATAGGTGTATATTCTCTCTTCATAGATTTTAAAATTCTAATAATCCTTTTAACCTTTGGTATTATTTCATATGGATTATGTGGCAAAAAGGCACTCATTTTTGTGGGTGGATGGGATGAATCAGGGTGATAAACAAAATCTATCTCATCCCAGGCTGCATCAAAATAATCCTTAACATGATATAAAAACAAGTAGTTAAAGCCAGAAAATCCGGCATGAACAAAAGTGCTTTTCCTCGCTCCAAAAAGTTCCCTTATTACAAAATCTTGATCGTGAACTTCGCCTTTTAAATGAAGAGTATCAATTGCTATAAGATAACATACTGAATCCTGAGAAACAAAGAAGTTATAGAAAAGATTAATACAGATGTCAGAATTATCCCAGTTGGGATCAAGAGTATCTTTATTCATATAAAAATTAAACATTCCTTCTCCAAAGGTGTCACTGCCCACAATATTATAATTAAGGGCAATATCAATAAGAATATAATTATTAAAAGTAAATGGCTTTCCTTGGGGGGTTCCATTAACATAAAGGGTTTCTCTTATAGTTCCTTGATTTGTCACTATAACAAGTTTAAATTGGACACCCAGGGTATCCCAGGTAAAAACAACCCTATCCTCTAAATCAAAGCTCTTCATTGGACCTAAAGGTGGATTTTTAAAATTAAAACTTAAAGAATCATCTATATTGTTTAATATGGTTATTGTATTATTTGAAATATCAGCTGCCATCATAACAAATGTGTCTGCACTGTCAGGGGATTGTGAAGTGTCAATGGTGGCGATTGATGGACTAAACTTGGGCTTTGGAACATGAGGTGATGAAGAAGGAGGAGTTGGTGGTAATGGAGGTTTGGTAGTTTCCTTCTTTTTACAGCCCAATATAAAGGCTGTTATTATGAAAGTTATTATAAATAACTTTTTCATTTTATATTATTTTTTAACAGGGTTTGAACCTTTTATTGATTAAATTATATATCAGTTTATAAAATTTGTCAAGTGATTTAAATCACATTTTGTTTTTTAATGAGGATTTTTATTATAATCAAAAAATGCCTGTATTTATTGTTAAATGCCCTGGATGTGGAACTAAATATAAAATAAGTACGGAAAAAATAAGGTCAGGGTCTAAAATCAAGTGTCCCAAATGTCAGACTGTATTTGTTTTTAAAATACCGGAAAAAATCTTAGAAAAGAAAGAAGAAGTTCTTCAAAAAGAAACATTGGAAGAAAAAAAAGAAACCCAGCTTCTTGAAGTTCCTCACGATGTTCCGCCAGAAGAAAGAAAACTCCATGAAAGGGCTATAAGACTCGCAAAAATC
>CBFGJR010000004.1:0-5927 GCA_965649145.1 Caldifarciminota bacterium
TATGGTCAAAAGCAAAAGCAACAAACCACAAAGGCCATACTGAATCAGGGTAAATTTCAGGTTTTTTTAAAGGAAACATTCATAGAATTAAATCAAATGTATAAAATCATGAATTAAAAAGTAAAATCTACCAATTAAAAGTGATATTCGTGCCATAACAGTATAACCAAAGGCTGCACCAAAACCTATCATTATGAATATTATCCCTATTTTTGAGAATATTTTTAAAGAACCCTTATGTTCCTTAGAGAAGAAAAAGTAAGATAAAACCGTGAATGTTCCTATAAATATTATTAAAGAGTTCAAAAAATAAAAGGTATTTGAAAATTGGGGTAAAAAGGTGTCTTTTATCTGATCAAAGATTCTTGCTTTAAATGTAGGATAAAGGGATAAACCTGCTCCTATTCCCATTAAAAAGGCAATAGGGTATCTTATAAGCCAGGAATGTTTGGGAAAAAGAAGAGAAAAAAATAAAAGTCCAAAGGTAAGGGGGATAAGATAAATTAAAAAAGCAAAAAAACTTGAAATTAAATTTATATCAGGAAATATTTGGGGCCATATAATTTTATAATAAAAAATAGAAAATCTTTCTGAAAGGGGTTTTATTATAAATCTTAAAATGGCATTATGCCAGTATATTGAAGCATAATAACCAGCTGAAACACCCACAAATAGATGTTCTGCAAATCTGTACAAAGGGTTATCCTTATATAAAAAAGAAAATATGGCAAGAGTTAAAAAAGCAGATAACCATACCCATGGATCAAAACTCATTTTTTAATCCTCCTTTGCATAAAAAAGGCAATATTACCGAGAATAACAAGAAGAACCATTACAAAATTTGCAAGGGAAATTGAATTCATTCCCTTTGTTGCAAGATCATAAGCCTTTAATAATTTTTCATACTCAGCAGCTCCCCTCATTCCTCCTATTAAACCTATAAACTGTTTGCTCCTGTAATAGGGATAAAGTTGGGCAGCCATAACAGCAGTTACACCAGCTGCAACATTGGCACCATATCTTCCATTTGCATAAACCATCCAGCTTTCAGGTATTGCTGCTCCTGATATACTTATAACAAGTCTTATCTCATTGTAGTTATTAACTCCATTAAAAGCTGGTATTTTGTCAAAGGGGGCTCCAAAATAGTCAAACTTGAAAACATTTTTTATATTTTCACCGATTCCTAAAATTGTTGCAGTAGCTGAAGGAAAATATCCAAGAAAAACAATATCTTCCCTTTCCTTTAATCCAAACTCCTTTATTATTTTATTGTAAACATCAAGAGCGAAACCGGTTCCAGCAGGATAAAGAGTCATTATATATATCCTTAGTTTTTTCTTTGCAAGATGTTTTGCAAGAACAAGGGATATTGGGTAACACTCGGGTAAAACATCAGGTGAATAATCAAAGGATAAAATTACAGGTGTTCCTTCAGGCAAACTCTCAATAAAATCGTAAACATCCTTAACAGGTTTTAAGATATTTAAAGGTAAAGTGAATTTAAAAAGCAAGGGGAAAAAAACAGCAACACCAATCAAAAAGAAAATTAAGGACCTTGGCACTTTTAGCAATTTTTCCCATATATTCATTCTAACCAGCTCCTTTCGATTCCGAGCATTATTTTTAAAGATGTTGCAAGAACTCCAAGAGCAATTCCAAGTGTTATACCCCTCTGGGCTGCAAGGTTAGGAACATCAAGAATCCACTGGGCAAAATAGGGAAGATTTTTTGATAAAACATCACCAAAAGAAGTAAGACCTATCATTAAAACAAAGGCTGATAGTAAAAGAAGGGCACTTTCAACACTTCTCACTCTAAAAGCTCTATAAGCAGCAGATGCCATATAAAAGGATAAAAGTGAAAAAGTTGTAGCATTTAAAGGAACCATAACAAATTCATAAATTTTATCAAAGATAGAACCTTTTCCTATGCCAAAGAAAATTCCAAGAATCATCATACCGTAAAGGGAAATAAGGGCTATTAGTGAATAAAAGACATTTTTCCCTTTTTTTACATTTGTAAAATGTCTCCTTGTAAGGGATATAACAGCCATAATTATAGCCATTCCCTGAACTCCCTGAAACCATTCAAGCAGTAAGGTATAAACAGATTTAGAAAGGGGTCCTGTAATAAAATATTGAAGGAATCCTAAAACTCCTATAAAGAAAACAATAAAAAGGGGAATTTGTTTTTTCATTTAGGAAAAAGAAAGTTTAAAATACTTGATTTACCTATTAAACCGAGAAAGCCCCCTAAAATTAATAAAAATCCTATTATGAGTTTCATAAAATCCTGAGCTTTTATAGTTGAAACAAGGACAGGTTCTCCAGATAGATAGGCGCTTGCAGCATAAAATTCTTCTCCTATTAAAGTATAGTCGCAGGATGTAACAAAAAAGGGAAGTTGTGTTATTGCATCTGTCCCTGCAATTTGGATTGCTCCGGTTGATGCACCTGTTTCAGCAAGTAAAAGGGATTCAGCCCAGAACATCCCCATGAAAAAATTAGTAGCAGTTTTTTCCCTTACCATTAACCCACAAACTGCTGCAGCATAACCAAACTGAGAATCTGTAACATAAAAAACGGAATCTTCCTTAAAAAGATCAGGTCTTCCGATTGAAGTGTAAGCCTGTTTTATAACTTCCTTTGCGACCGTATAAACAACAGGATTTCTATTTGGAACAATAATATCAGTTCCATACTCCCCTGTTTTTTTTACAACTCTTGATAAAATATTTAAAGAGGCAATGGTGGCTACATCATCAATTGTAGAAAGTCCTGGAATATAAAGAATAGACCTTCCCATTTCAGTAGCCCTTCCTATTGCTTCGTCAACTGCCTCAATTCCTGGAATTTTCCTTAAAAAAAGTTTTTCACCCTTTCTTGCCTTTGTGATAAGGTAGAGAAGTAAAAAGGTATAAATTAATACTGAAATTAAAACAGGCAATTTCTGAATATCAATTCCAATTTCCATTTTAATAAACTCTTTTTATTTCAACTTTGTCCTTTATTATTTCAAATATTTTTCCTTTATAAAATAACTCTATTTTAAATTTCAAATATTCTCCTCGTTTTATTTCTTTTATATCCTCAAAAGGAATTTCAAATATGTAGTAATTTTTTCCCTTTTTAAAATTTACATTTAATTCAGAATCATTATATAGAATTTTTATAGTTTTTACCTCCGGTTCTTTTTCAAAAGTTCCCTTTATTTCTACATTACCCTTTATTTTTCTTTTATACTGAATGGGTGTTGGCATTAAATTTATAAAAATATGCACATTCAATTCAAAGTCATGGGGGAGTTTAACTTGTCTGGTGCAGCTTATAAATAAAGAAAAAATAAAATATATATTTTTTAGCAGAATTTACTCCTCTTTTTCCTTTTTTGCTTCTGCAATTATCCTTTGGGCAAGTTCTTTTGGAACTTCATCATAGTGGGAAAATTTTGCAAAATAGACAGCTTTACCTTTTGCAATTGACCTCAAAGCACTTGAATATCCATGAAGTTCAGCAAGGGGAACATTGGCTTTTATTTTTTGTTTTCTTTTACCGTAGGGTTCCATACCAAGAATTCTTCCCCTTCTTGAATTTAAATCACTCATCACATCACCCATCATTTCCTCTGGAACAATTATTTCCACTTCATAGATAGGTTCAAGGAGATAGGGGTCTGCATTCATCTGGGCATCTCTAAAAGCCATTGAGCCTGCAATCTCAAAAGCAATATTTGAAGAATCAACAGGGTGATATTTACCATCATAAAGTTCAACCCTTACATCAATTACAGGAAAACCAGCGAGAACTCCTGATTGTATTGCCTTTTTTATTCCTGTTTCTACTGCAGGAATAAAGTTAGATGGAATTGCTCCTCCAAAAATGGAATTTACAAATTCATATTCTTTTCCTCTTGGTAATGGTTCAATCCTTATATTACATATACCATACTGACCTCTTCCACCCGACTGTTTTACATATTTTCCCATTGCTTCTGCTTTTTTTCTTATTGTTTCTCTATAGGGAATTTTTGGTCTTGTCTGGGATACCTCAACTCCATATCTCCTTTTCATTTTTGAAATTATTACATTTAAATGAATCTCGCCAAGACCCTCTACAATTGTCTGTTTAAGTTCAGGATTATAATGGAATGAAAAAGTCGGGTCTTCTGCAGTCAATCTTTTTAATGCTTCTGATACTTTTTCTTCATCCTGTTTTGTTTTTGGAACAATAGCAACCTGAACACTTCTCCATGGAAACTCTATTTCAGGATAGATAACAGGTTCATCAGGGGAACATAAAGTATCATTTGTATGTGTATCTTTAAGTTTTACAATAGCTCCTATTTCGCCAAGTTTAATTTCTGGAATTTCTTTTCTTTCCTTTCCAAGAACAGAATATAATGAAGTTGTTTTTTCCCTTAATTCTCTTTTTGGATTTAAAAGTTCCATTCCAGTTTTAATACTTCCCCTCAGTACCCTTACATAATTTATTTCTCCTAAGTGTGGGTCACTCATTGTTTTGAAAACAAAAGCCAAAGTTGGTTTTAAAGGATCAGACTCTATGATAACTTGAGTCCCATCCTTTTCTCTCCCCTTTCTTGGTGAAAATTCTTCATAGGATGGAAAATATTCTGATAAAAATTCAACAAATTCTTTTATTCCTTTTCCTTCTATTGAATCTCCAAAAAATACTGGTACAATGAGATTTTCCTTTATTCCTTTCCTTAAAGCCGATTTTATTTCACTTTCAGAAACTTCTCCTGTTTCAAGATACTTCTCTACAAGGCTTTCATCAGTTTCTACAATTGATTCCATTGCCTCATCTTTTTCTTTGCTCCATTCAGGAGGAACATCTTCAAAAATTGTTTTTACACCCTGAAAAGAAGGTCCTTCACCCAATGGGTATGTAAGAAGTATAAATTTTTTTTCAAAGGTATTTTTCAAACCATTTAAAATTTCTTTTACATTTACATTCTCAGACTTCATCTTTGTTATGAAAATACAAACAGGGATATTTTTTTCAAAAATTTTTTCTCCATAAATTTCTGTTCCCACTTCTATCCCTGCTCCTGCGTTAATAACAAGACAAACTAAGTCGCAGACATGGAGTCCCGAGAGGAATTCGCCCTGGAAATCAAGAAAACCCGGTGAATCAAGCAAGAATATTTTTTCTCCTTTATTTTCAAAATGTGCAATTCCAAGGTTAATTGTGATTCTTCTTTCCTGTTCTTCCGGGTCATAATCAAGAATACTTGTTCCTTCATCAGTTCTTCCCAATCTGTTTGTAATTTTTTGATTAAAAAGTATGGCTTCACATAAAGTGGTTTTACCACATCCAGAGTGTCCAACAAAAAGTACAGTTTTTGCCATTATTTACTTTTAAGTTTTTATGGGATTGAACCGCTTTATATTTAAAAGTAAAAAATCAATTTTTTTCAAATAAATCTTTAAAAAATAATTTCCGAAAAAATTTTGATTCTTAAAACAGATTGATTCTAATACACCATCTTATTTATGATTTATTAAATTGATTCCTGAGATAAAAAAGAAAAAAAATTTTTGAATGAGGAGAAAATTGAAAATACTGACATATAAAATACTTTTTGTTTTATTTTTTTTACCTTTGTGTTTTTATAAAAGAAATTTTTTAATTGAGATTAATAAAAAAGGCGGATTTGCGGGGTTATATGAAGAGTTTATTTTAGAAAATCATAATTTAATTTACAGGGACAAAAAGAGAAATCTTGAAATTTCTTCAAAAATCCAAAAGGATAAAATGAAGATTATTAAAGAAGTTATAGAAAATATAAAGGAAGGAAATTTTGGAGAACCTTACCCTGATTGTATAGTTTATGAAATTATTTTAAAGGAAAAAGAAAAATTTAAAAAAATTACTTATATTCCAGGACCCAAAACAAAAGAAGAA
>CBFGJR010000005.1:0-5910 GCA_965649145.1 Caldifarciminota bacterium
TCGATAAATTCTTTACTTAAGAAAAAACCGCAATTTTGGCAGAAAAAACCTTTTTTATCAATTTCTGAACCGCATCTCAAGCATACCTCATAAGGCATCAATTAAAATTTTAAAGTTTTTTATAAAAAAAATCAATAATAAATTTTTTATTTTTTTCTAAATAAAGGTTCAAAAGCAAAATAAAAGATTATAAAAATAAAAAAGGCTATATAAAAAATTTTTATCATTATTTCTTCCTTTTTGTTATAATTACAAAAATACTACCTATAAATAACAATAATGTTCCAAACCAAACAAGCTGTATAAGTGGATTATAAAAAATTTGAATATAAACAGTTTCATCTTCCTCCCATCCCTGAATAACGGCATAAATATCTCCCTTTAAGAGGGGTAACACATCCATTTCAGCTGAAGGTTGTTCCCAGTTATGATAAAATCTTAAAGCAGGTGAAAGTTTTCCTTTTATAACTCCAGAATTTTTTACTAAAAAATCCCCTCTAACTTCATCATAATTCTGTCCTGAAACCATAGATAATTCAATATACTCAATTTCAAAATTTTTAAACTTAACACTTTCTCCCTTTTTAACTACAAATTCTTTTTCCTCTTTAAATCCATAGGAAGAAATAATACCAATTGCTGAAAGAACAATACCAAAGTGAATAAGGAAAGAACCTGTCTTTCTTATAAAATATTCATTCAATCTTAATTTTTCAATTTTTATATCATGAATATAGCGGTAAATATTTGATATAAAGGCGAAAGCTGAGGCTCCATATCCAAGAAAAGCCCCAGGATGTTTTGATATTTTTAAAAATATAAAAACTGAAATGATAATAAAAATTAAGGGGGAGATTAAAAAAAAGAATTTTGAAGAATTTTTATATGTAAAGGGATAAATTCCCAAAAGTATAAGAATTATAATAAAAAAGGGGCCTGTTGCTCTTACAAAAAATAGAGGAGTAACTTCAATCTTTTGTCCTAAAATTATACCTGTTATAATCGGGTAAAAAGTTCCTATAAGAGTTATAAGGGTTATAGCAATAAGCGAAAATAGTAAAATTAAAATCAATCCTTCAAGTCCAAAAATGCTGAATTTTTCTCCTTCATCTTTTAATTTTCCCCTATATTTAAATAAAGCAAAGATTAAAAATAAAAGGTTAAGAAGAACAAAGAAGCCAAAATATGGACCAAGTTCACTTTCTGCAAAGGCATGGACTGATGAAAGAGCTCCACTTCTTGTGATATAAGTTCCTGTAACAACAAGAATGAAAGTTATCATTAGCATAGAAAGATTCCACAATTTAAGCATTTTTTTAGTTTCCTGGATAAAAAGAGTATGGACAAAAGCAGTTGCAGTGAGCCAGGGAAGAAAGGACGCATTTTCAACTGGGTCCCAGGCCCAGTAACCACCCCAACCAAGTTCGACATATGCCCATCTTCCTCCAAGAACGATACCTACTGATAAAAAAAGCCAGGAGATAAGGGTCCACTTTCTAATTTCTAAAGATAATTCCTTTTTTTCGCCTTTAATAAAAACTGCTACTACATAACCCAGAGGTATTGTAAAACCAACAAATCCAAAATATATGGCAACAGGATGGACAAGCATCCAGATGTTTTGTAACAGAGGGTTTAAACCTCTTCCATCCTGAGGAACAAAAGGAAGTGTTCTGAATGGATTTGTTAAAAAGAAAGTGATAAATGTGAAGAAAAAAATAACAATTGAAATCACAGTATAGGAAATTAGTCTATGTAAATTTTCTGATTTTGCTGAAAATATGTAAATCAAAAAATAAATTGAAAGTATTAAAACCCAGAAAAGCATTGAACCATCCATTCCAGCCCAGAAAGCAGAAAATTTGTAGATAAAGGGAAGGTTTTTTGAAGTGTAGTTCGCCACATATGTTACCCTGAAATCGGAAGTTAAAAGAAGATACCACAAAGAAATGGAAGATAAAATTATAAAGGAAGAACCTAAAATTATAGATCTTTTACCTGATTCAAAAAATATTTCCTCCCTTCTTTTAATACCGATAATAAACAAAATAACCGCTAAAAGAAAGGATAAAAAGCCTCCAAATAAAGAAGAATATCCCAGTTCAATCATAGGAAATTATATTATATTAAATTAGAAATTTTCATTTATGTAAGTTTCAGCCATCATTGCTGCAATTGCTCCGTCTGAAGCTGCTGTTATTGCCTGTCTCAGAGTTGTGCTTCTTACATCCCCAGCAGCATAAATTCCCGGGATAGAAGTTTCCATTTTTTCATTTGTAATCACGGCTTTTCTTTCATCAAGAGGTGTTAAGCCTTCAAGAATTTCCGAATTTGGCAAGAGTCCGATAAACACAAAAACCGCAGAAACAGGCATTTCCCATACTTTACCATTTATAACATTTTTTAAAACAACACCTTCAACTTTTTTTTCCCCTTTTACTTCTTCAACAACAGTATTGAGAATAAACTCTATTTTGGGGTTATTTTTAGCTCTTTCAACATATATCTTTTGTGCTCTGAATTTATCCCTTCTGTGAACAATGTAAACTTTTTTAGCAAACCTTGTTAAATAAATCCCTTCTGTTACAGCAGAATCTCCACCTCCAACAACAACAATTTCTTTATCTTTAAAAAATGGGCCATCACATACAGCACAATTAGAAACACCTCTTCCCATAAGTTCTAATTCACCTTTTATTCCTATTCTTTTATGGTGTGCTCCTGTTGCAACAATTATAGCTTTTGTTATCCATTCACCTTTATCTGTGATGACTTTTTTATAACCTTTATCAAGTAATTCAATTTTATTTGCTTTTTCCATCAATATTTTTGCTCCAAAATTTTCAGCATGTTTTCTCATTAAATTAATAAGTTCGCTTGCTTTTATTCCATCTGGAAAACCAGGATAATCTTCTATCCATTCAGTAAGAGAAAGTTGTCCTCCGATAGTTTCCTTTTCAAGAATTATTGTTTTTAAATTTGCCCTTGAAGCATATAAACCAGCTGAAAGTCCTGCAGGTCCTGCTCCGAGAATAATTATATCAGCTTCCCTATCCTTTATTTCTTCATAACTTTTGCCAATTTTTATTTCAAGCATATTTACCCTCCTTTTGTTTGAAATGGATACTTTGTATAAACATCATAAAATTCTAAAGTATTTTTTTTGTTTTTATGAAAATAGTAACTTCTAATACCAACCATAACAGCGTTATCTCCACAGTATTCAGGAGGTGGGAATAAAACTTTATCAAAATTTTCAAAAAATAATTCTCTTAACCTTTCATTTGCTGCTACACCCCCTACAACTGAAATTGTATAATTTTTTAAATTAAGGGTAAGTATGGCTTCCTTAACTTTTTCAAGTATATGCTGAAGCACAGTTTCCTGAAAAGAAGCAGCAATATGGGGTTTTAAATCCTCAAATTCTTCTGGACTTAATTTTTCAATGTATCTGATTAAAGCAGTTTTTAAACCACTGAAACTGAATGTAAAGGGTTTAGTTTGTGGAATTGGAAATTTAACAAAATTTTTATCCCCTTTTTTAGCAAGTTCAGAAAGTCTTTTTGCACCAGGGTATTTAAATCCGAAAAGTCTTGCTACCTTATCAAGACATTCACCACCTGCATCATCAAGGGTTCCCCCAAGGTATTTTATTTCATTTATACCCTCAAGTAGAAATAGTTCTGTGTGTCCACCTGAAACAAGAAGAGAAAGTAAAGGAAATTCTGGTTCTCTATCAATAAAAACAGAAAAGAGGTGACCTTCAAGATGATCAATTCCATAAAATGGTACCTTTAAAGAGCTGGCAAGGGATTTACCGAATACATAACCAACAAGGAGTGAACCTATAAGACCGGGTCCCTGTGTTGCTGAAATTATATTTATATCCTTTATATCAATTTTTGCTATTTCAAGGGCAAGTTTTAGTGATGGAACAATTACCTCCATATGTGTTCTTGAAGAAAACTCAGGCATTATTCCTCCAAAATCAATTCCTGATATATGGGAGGAAAGGATGTGAGATTTCACCCTTTTATTTTCCAGAATTGCAACCGAAGTTTCATCACAGGAAGTTTCAAAGGAAAGAATAAACATTTTTTATATATAAATTAAAAAATTCTAAAAATCAATAGCCACCTTAAGAAAGTAAATAAAATTAAAAAGGCCTTTTACAATTTGAAAATAAGTTTTTTTTAACTTATAATTTTTTAAATGCATGTTTATAAACCATTTGTTTTTAGAGAATTTTAGGAAATTTGAAAAAAAAGAACTTCTCTTTAAAGAAGGGGTAAACCTTATTACAGGACCAAACGGATCAGGAAAAACAACAATTCTTGAAGCAATCCACTTGTTAACCTATCCCAGAAATTTAAAAGGTGCAAGTAATTCAGAAATTATTAAAAAAGGAAAGGAATTCTCAATAATCTTATGTAAAGGAAATTCAAAAAACGGAAGATACGAAATAAAACTTAAAATTGAAAAGGATAAAAAAAATCTATACTTCAATAATAAAAGGGTGCCCTCTTATTCCCATGTTTTTGAAAAATTCCCGACAATCTTTTTCCACTCAAAAAAAGAAATCATCCTCTGGAATAAATCCGAATTATTAAAGGAAATAAATTATCTTCTTTCACTCTTAGACAGAGAATATTTTAAAATCCTCTTTAATTACAATAAGATTCTTTCACAAAGAAATAAATATCTTAAAAATATTAAAGAAAATATGGACCCATTTAAGAAATTTCTTCAAGAAAATGGAAAAATTTTACAGAGTAAGCGTATAATATATATTAAAAAAATAGAGGAAATTATGAAAAATTTTTTAAATGTTGGGATAAATTATGAACCCTCTGTTTTGGATTATGATTTTGAAAAAGAAAGGGAAAAAGGTTTTACCCTTTTTGGTATTTCAAGGGATAAAGTAACTTTTTTTAAAGATGGATTTGATTTAAAAACTCAGTGTTCAGAGGGTGAAAAAAGGATTTTTTTATTTTATTTTTATATTGCTATTGCCCAAAAGATGAAGGAAAAAGGGAATTTACCCCTTCTTTTATTTGATGACCCTTTTTCAATACTTGATTTTAATCCTGTTAAAGAATTTATTGAGAAATGGGAAGGTCAGATTATAATCACATCCCTGAAGGATATTGATATAAAAAATAAAATAGTTTTGTAAAATGGAAAATTTAAGTAATATTCTTTTTCAATTTTTTAAGAAAAAAGGGCTTGAAAAAAGGTTTTATGAGTATCAGGTTTTAAAGGAATGGGATAAGATTGTAGGGGAGGGTATAGCTCTTAAAGTGAAGGCAGTTAATTGTAAGGATGGAATACTTTATCTTTTTTCAAGTGATTCAATTATGAGAACAGAAATATATAATTTAAAAAAAGAAATAATAAAAGAGATAAATGAATTTTTTAAAAAGAAAATTGTAAAGGATATAAAATTTACAAGGAGGAAGGAATAATATGACAGAAAGATACGATGCATCCAAAATACAAATTTTACCTGGTTTAGAAGGCGTGAGAAGAAGACCTGCAATGTATATTGGAGATGTTGGTAAAAGGGGGTTACACCACCTAATTTTTGAAATTCTTGATAATTCTGTTGATGAAGCTCTTGCAGGTTTTGCAAGGAATATTGAAGTAATCCTGCATTCAGATGGTTCATGTACTGTTAAAGATGATGGAAGGGGAATACCGGTTGACCTTCATCCAATAGAAAAAAAACCAGCAGTTGAAATTGTATTTACTTATCTTCATGCTGGTGGAAAGTTTGACCAGAAAATTTATCAAATTTCAGGTGGTCTTCATGGAGTTGGAGCATCAGTTGTGTGTGCTCTTTCAGAATTTCTTGAAGTAAAGGTAAAAAGGGATGGTAAAATTTATTACCAGAGATTCTCAAGGGGAAGA
>CBFGJR010000006.1:0-5785 GCA_965649145.1 Caldifarciminota bacterium
CTTGACGATTATTATTTTGAAAGCATTCCATTAAATTTAGTTGATTCAGTAGTTACAGAAGAAGGAGTGAATTGGAAATAAAGGTTATAGGGGGAGGATTAGCAGGCTGTGAAGCAGCCTGGCAGATAGCAAAGAGAAAGGAAAAGGTTATTCTTTATGAATCAAGACCTTTTAAAATGACACCCGCTCATAAAACACCTTATCTTGCTGAACTTGTTTGCTCAAACTCATTAAAATCAAAGGAGGTTACCCATCCACATGGTCTTTTAAAAAAAGAATTAGAGATGCTCAGCTCTTTACTCATTGAAGCGGCAAATTATACAGCAGTTGATGGGGGGAAGGCACTTGTTGTAGATAGAGAGAAATTTTCAAAATATGTAACTGAAAAAATTGAAGAAAATGAATACATAGAGGTAAGACAAGAAGAGGTAAAGGAATTACCTGATGGAATATGTATAATTGCAACAGGTCCTTTAACACATGAAGAATTTGCAAATAAATTAAAAGAATATATTGGTGAAGAATTTTTATATTTTTATGATGCAGTATCCCCTATTGTAAGCGCTGATTCACTTAATATGGAGAAACTTTTTAAAGGTGATAGATTTGGTATTGATGATTCTTATCTTAATGCTCCAATGACTGAGGAAGAGTATAAAAGATTTTATGAGGAACTTTTAAATGCTGAAATCCATAAAGAAAAGGAATTTGAAAAAATTCCATATTTTGAAGGATGTTTGCCAATTGAGGTGATGGCAAAAAGAGGATATGAAACGATGAGATGGGGACCACTAAAGCCATGCGGGTTTGAAAATTTAGAAAAAAAACCTTTTGCAGTTGTGCAACTCCGACCCGAGAATAAAGAAAGAACAATGTATTCACTTGTTGGATTCCAAACACAATTAAAAATAAAAGAACAGGAAAGAGTTTTCAGAATGATACCTGGTCTTGAAAATGCTGAATTTTTAAGATATGGAAAGGTTCATAGAAATCTTTATATAAATTCACCAAAAGTTTTGAATCCTGATCTATCTTTGAAAAAGAATAAAAATATATTCTTTGCGGGACAGATAACAGGAACAGAAGGATATGTTGAAGCAATAAGCGGTGGTCTTTTTGCAGGAATAAATGCTTTTTTAAGAAAAAAAGGGAAAGAAGGAATAATATTTCCAAGAAATACTGCGATTGGTGCATTGATGAATTATATTACTTCGCAAAATAAACAAAATTTTTCACCAATGAATATTAATTTAGGTCTTTTTGAGGATGTTCCAAAATTTAAGGATAAAATGGAAAAAAGAAAATTTATTGCCGAAAGAGCAATATCAGAATTAAAGAAATTTATTGATGAAAATTATGATGTGTTTAAAGGGGAGGTAAAAGATGCTTAAAGAGAGTGAAAGCCCTGTAAAAAGGAATGAATATACGAATCAAAATCCGTATATAATTGTAAAGGCAAAAGAAAATGGTGTAAGGGTTATGGGACTTACAAGAGGAAAAGAAACAAGGGTATCACATACAGAAATACTTTCAAATGGAGAAGTTTTAATTGCCCAGATAACAGAGTTTACAGCAGCGTATAAAATTGTTGGGAAAGCACATATATGGACACCCTATGGAGAAGTTTCAGCAGAGGGAGAACTGCCAAAGATAAAGGAGGTAAAGAAAGAGGTAGAAATTTAAAAAAAGGAAAGTAAAAGTAAAGAAATAAAAGAAATAAAAGAACCAAATAAAAAAGGGACTTTGGAACCAAAATAATTCCATAATAATCCAAAAATAAAAGAAGAAAGAAATAAACTTATGCCCTGAGCAAAATGATACATACCGTATGCGCTTCCCCTTACCTCTTTCTCTGTCAAATCACCAATCAGTGCCCTTTCATTTCCTTCTGATAATGCAAAATAAAGACCATAGAATAAAAAAAGGAATAAAAAGAAAGGGAGTGTCTTTGCAAAGGCAAATAAAAAATATGTTATTGAATAAATCAACCAGCCTGCTATTATCAGCCTTTTCCTTCCAATTTTATCCGATAGAATGCCCGATGGGATTGAAAAAAGGGATTTAACAAGATGAAAAAGGCTCCAGAATAAAGGTAAAAATAAAATTTTTATTCCTTCCTCTTTTGCTTTTAAAATTAAAAATGCATCAGAGGAATTTCCGAGATTGAATAAAAAAAATATAAATATTAAAAAATAAAATCTTTTTGAAAATTTAAAGTTCAAAAGGGAAAATTTTTTTCCCTCATCTATTTTTTCCTTTACAAAATAAATCAATATAAAAACTGCTATAATTCCAGGAAAAATTGAAATTAAAAATACCTTTCTTAAATCAAAAAAATTCAAAAGTAAAAAGGTAATTAAAGGACCAATTAAAGCACCAAGATGATCCATTGCCCTCTGGAAACCGAAAGCCTTACCCCTTTCATTTTTCTCAATAGAAAGAGAGATCAAAGCATCCCTTGGAGAAGTCCTTATTCCTTTTCCAAACCTGTCAATGAATTTTAAAAATAAGACCTGTATCCATGAGTTTGTTATTCCAATAAATGGTCTTGAAAATGATGCGAATAAATATCCTGAAAATATAAGTGGCTTTTTCTTTTTGATTTTATCAGAGATTATACCTGAAAATAGTTTAAGAAAAGAATTTGTTGCTTCAGCAACACCTTCAATAAAACCGAGTGCTACTGTTCCTGCTTTAAGCACACCTGTTATAAAAACAGGAAGAAGCGGATTTATCATTTCAGATGCTATATCATTAAAAAATGAAACAAAACCTAAGGCTTTTACATTTCTTGGTAAATTAAGAAATCTCATCTAAAAAATATCTATTATTTTCAAATCTTATATATCCTGTTGTAAGTTCAATATCATGTGGAAAAAATACCTGAATCTTATTCTCAATTGAATATTCATATATTTCTTTCCTTTTTTTAAGTGTTTCAAGTGGGAAATTATCATAAGCCATAATATAAGGAAGATGTATATGTCTTGAAGTGGGGACTAAATCCCCAAAAAATAAAAATTTATCATCAATTAAAAAAATTATATGACCCCTTGTATGTCCACCGGTTCTAAAAATTTTTATATTTTTAAGAATCTCTCCATCCCCTTTTATTTCCATTACCTTTTTATTTTCAATTAACGGTATAAAATCTTCATTTAAATAACTTGCCCTTGTTCTTTCATTTGGATTTAAAGCATCCTCCAGCTCCTCTTTCCTTATAAGATAAGTTGCCTTTTCAAACAAAGGGATTATTTTAGAATTTTTTATTTTTGTTGCTCCACCTGAATGGTCAAAATGGAGGTGGGTAAAACTAACATAATTTATCTCGTTTAAATCAAAAAAATTAAAATTTTCAATACCGCCCTCAAATTCAAAAATCTCTTTCTTTTTATCATCCCATTTATTTCCGCATCCTGGCTCTATAAGAAGTTTAAAATCTTTTGAAATCACAACTAAAATATTCTGGGAAAGCAAAATTCTGTTCTTTTCGTCAGCAGGATAAAATTTTTCCCATATTGTTTTTGGAACTGTTCCAAACATTGCTCCACCATCAAGTTTGAAAGAACCTATTTTTATATAATGAACTTCAAAATTCTTTGAAAGGAAAGTTTTCACAATTTAATTTTAATTTGAAATAATCCAAATTTTCAATTATAATTATAAACTAATTTGGAGGGTTGGCCGAATTGGCTAAGGCGCCGGATTTGAAATCCGGTATCCCGCTTTGCGGGATTGGGGGTTCGAGTCCCTCACCCTCCGCTGGAGAGGTGGCCGAGCGGTCTAAGGCGGTCGCTTGCTAAGCGACTGCTCCGCCAAAAGCGGGGCCGTGGGTTCAAATCCCACCCTCTCCGTTTTTTTTATTGGAGGAAAAATGAAAGAAAAAATAATAGAGGTTTTAAAAAAAATTTATGACCCTGAGATTCCTGTGAATATCTATGACCTTGGTCTTGTTTATGACATAAAGGTTGAAGGGAAAAATGTTCATATTCTTATGACTTTAACAGCACCCGGTTGCCCAATTTATCAGTTTATAAAAAATGAGGTTGAGAAAAAGGTTAAAGAAATTGAAGAGGTTGAAAACTGTGAAGTGGAGTTCACTTTTAATCCACCCTGGTCACCTGAAAAAATTACAGAGGAAGGAAAAGAAACTTTAAGAAGGTTCGGATTTAATATTTAATGTTCCAGTTTAAAACATTTGTGAGGTATTCAGAAACTGACCAGATGGGTGTTGTTTATTATGCGAACTACTTTGTATATTTTGAAGCAGCAAGAACAGCACTTTTAAAAAGCGAAGGAAAATCATATGGGGAATTTGAAAAAGAAGGTATTTATATTCCAGTTGTTGAAGCATATTGCAGATATAAATCACCAATTTTTTATGAAGATGAAATAACAGTAAATTGCTGGATAAAAGAAATAAAGAATAGTTCATTTAAATTTGAATATCAAATCATAAAGAATGGGAAGGTTATTGCAGAAGGCTATACAAGACATTGTTGCACTGATAGAAATTTAAGACCATTAAAAATTCCTGCTGATTTAAGAAAGATCATTGAAAAATATAAAAAATGAGGATAGGGGTTGTTGCAGATTCACATGATAATCTTCCAAAAGTTGAAAAAGTTTTTAAAAAGATAAATGAGGAAAAAATAGATTTTGTAATACATCTTGGTGATTATGTCTCGCCTTTTACAATAAGAAAGATAAGGGAAATTTATTCAGGAAAATTGATTGGTGTTTTTGGAAACAATGACGGTGATAAAATTCTTTTATCAAAAATATTTGATATCTATAAATGGGAGATATACGAGCCACCAAAGTTTATTGAGATAGAAGATAAAAAATTTTTACTCTTTCACTCACTTCCTGATTTTGAAAAAATAGAATTCAATATTGATTATATCTTATTTGCCCATACCCATAGAGTTTATATTAAAAAAGGAAATTGCACTCTTTTAAATCCAGGTGAACTCTGTGGTTATTTAACAGGTAATTCAACATTTCTTATTTTAGACATTGAAAAAAATGAAGAAAAGATAATTGAGATAGAATAGAGTTTTGAAAACAAAAGGGGATATATGAAAAATATGAGATAAATAAAAACATATTTTATAAAAGTTAAATTTGACCTTACACCCCTCGTATATAAAAGGAAGAAGAAGTTAAATGTTTATCTTATAAATTTCAAAAAAGTAAAAAGAATTGCTGTTATAACTCCAATTTGACCAGCCCAGAATATAAACATCCACTTTATTATGTTTGCATAACTCTTTGAGATTTCAATTTTCAATCTTGCTTCAATTTCTGTTATCCTTTTATCAAGTTTTGCTTCAATTTCATTTATCCTTTTATCAAGTTTTGAAATCTCTTCATTTATCCTTTTATCAAGTTTTGGAATATCTTCCCCCCTAAGTTTTGAAATCTCTTCATTTATCCTTTTATCAAGTTTTGGAATATCTTCCCCCCTAAGTTTTGAAATCTCTTCAGTAAGTCTCCTTTCATATTTCTCTGTTTGGATCTCTATTATATCTTCCTTTGCCTTTTCATCCGCAAGATTTATGAGTTCAAGAAGTGCTTCTACTCCATCATCACCCAATTTTTCCCTTAAAACCTTTGGGACATTTATTATTTTCATAAATAAATTATAAAGGAAAAATAAGGAAATTCAAAAACAAAAGAAAACTAATTATAAAAAGGTTTTGATACTTGAAAATGAAAAAAAAACTGTATAATATAACTCTTAAAAAAAGTTTAAATCCTTTTAAAAAAAGAGGTGAAAAAA
>CBFGJR010000007.1:0-5699 GCA_965649145.1 Caldifarciminota bacterium
GGTAAAGAAAATTTAATATTTTCCTCTATTCCTTTTATTTCAATAACTTCTTCAGCACCGTATTTTTTTAACTCCTCAATAATTTCCATAACAAGAACTTCTGGTGTTGAAGCGCCTGAAGTTATACCAAGGGAGTTTATATTTTCAATTTCCTTGACAGGAATTTCACTTTTATCATTTATAAGGTATGCCCTTGCCCCGTATTTTTCTGCTATTTCTTTCAATCTATTTGAATTTGAACTCTTTTTTGAACCTATAACAAGAAAAATATCTGTAAAGGGCGCAATCCTTTTTACCATATCCTGTCTGTTCTGGGTCGCATAGCATATATCATCTGCTTTCGGTTTAAGGATATTTTTGAATCTCTTCTGGATTTCATTGATTAAATCCTTTGTATCATCCACTGAGAGAGTTGTTTGTGTTAGAATTGCTAATTTTTCAAATTTTTTTCCATCAAGTTTATCAAGGTCTTCTTTTTTTTCAATAACAATTATTCTATCAGGTGCTTCACCAAGAGTTCCCTGAACCTCAACATGGTTTTTATGACCTATTAAGAGAATCAGGTAATCATTTTTAGCAAAATATTTTGCTTCAAGATGAACTTTTGTAACAAGCGGGCAGGTGGCGTCTATTACCTTCAATTTTTTTTCCTTTGCCTTTTCCCTGAACTCTGGCGAAACCCCGTGGGCCGAAAATATTAAAATGCTTCCCTCTGGAATTTTTTCAATATCCTCAACAAATATTACTCCTTTTTTTTCAAATTCCTTAACAACCTTTTCGTTATGAACAATTGCGTGCCTTACATAAATAGGATTTCCAAATTTTTTTAAAGCAAGCTCAAGTATTTCAATAGCCCTTTCAACACCTGCACAGAATCCCCTTGGTTTTGCAAGGTAAATTTTAAATCCCATAGTTATATTTTAATATTAAATTTTAGTTATTTCAAAAGATTTATAATTAGTTTAATTTTATTTTCTAAAAGTCAATTAAGAATATTTATTTCCGAATCAATTTTTTTCTTCTGTTTCCAGTTTTTTTTATTTCCTGCAATTTTTTTATAGTATCTATCTTTGCCTTTTCCTTTATACCTTCCCTATGAGATATTTTTCAGGGTTATGGTAATACCCAGTAGAACTATCACGAGGAGCCATAGTATCATAAGGGAAATACTTAATTTTCCCCATTTTATTTCCTTTTCTGTAGAAGTATAAGTGCCTTTAACTTTTCCTGCCTTAAAGGAAATATAAATAAGAAAGGAGATGATCACAAGACCCATAACAAAGGTAAAAAGGAATAGTAGGGTGCTTCCAAGGTCTAAATTCATTTTATAATTGAAAATTGAGTAGTCGTATTGAGAAAGGTAATTCATTCTCAAAATTTCCCTGCCATAACTCATAAAGAAAATTGTGAGAATTGATAAAAGTAAAATTGGTTTTTGTAAGGCATAAACTTTCTTTAAACTTACAAGAAGTAAATAAAAAAGAATCAGGGAAAAGAGAATACCTATTATAAGGAAGGGATTTAAGAAGAATTTAAATTTAAAAGGAACCTCCAATAAAAACCATATGCCAATTAAAATCTGGAGAGTCAGAAATAAGAGGGCAATTTTAGAGCCAAATTTATAGCACCATTCAAGATAATCCTTTTTAAAATCATCTCTAAATTTATAGTAATCTGAATAAAGCATTATGAGAATCCCAGTCTGAATTAAAGATGGTATTATAAAATGTAAAAATCTTGAAATTTGAAAATACTTTAAGTTTAGACCTGAAGTATTGACTGGTGAAAGGGATGTGTAAAGGGACATCCATTTATCAGGTAAAAGGGATAAATAACTTACAGAATGAATTATAAACCCAGAAAATAAAAAGAGTAAAAGAGATATAAGAACAAAAAATTTGAAAATCCCTTCCTTTTTTTCCTTATTGAAGTATCCTATGTATACTGAAGAGTAAGCGATAATCATTGAAAATACAAATAGTGTAACATAAACACCAAGAAGGGTGCTTGCGGTATAAAAGAAGGCATCGTATATTACCTGAACAAAAAGAAGGGGAGCTATGCCAAAAAGTATTGCCATTGAAATTGAGATGGGTGTCATTTTAATTAAAGAAGATGACAATTTTTTGCTGAATTCATCTCTTTTAAAGGATAGATAGAGGGAAATTAAAAGAGTTCCAATTGTTAAATTTACAAAAAATATATGGAGAGTAAATGTTAAAACCATAAGGAATTGAAAAACAATTGGGAAAAAGGGAACCCCCATTTGGTCCTGTAAAATTTTAATTATATTTTTAACTTCCATTTTTTACCTCCCTTTTAAAGAAATTAAATATAGAGCTAAGGCCCTTTTTTCATTTTCATTACCTATAAAGTAAGGCATATATAGATAATTTTCACCCATTAAATCAAGAAATTCCATTATTGATTCAGCATCTTCCAACCCCATTCTCTTTATAAGTGCTTTTAAGGGTCTTACCCCATTATCCAATGAGTGACATGAAGAACATTCAAGAAGTGCTATTAATTTTCCCGCTTTTACAATATTATTTTCATCAATGTTTTTTAGTTCAGAGGGAGTAAAGGGATAAATTTCAAGAATTCCCTTTCCTTCTAATTTTGATATGTCACTTTCAACTCCTTTTGCTTTATGGTCAAAACCTATAATGCAGTTTGAATACATAAATCCCGGAATTATGTAAGGTTTTCTTAATATTTCCCTTATCCTTTCACCCGCAAATATACCAGAAAAGAGGATTACTGTCATTAAAAGAGAAGGTATGAATTTTGAAAGAAATTGAGTGAAGATGTTTAAAACAAAATATAAAAAAAGAGCTATTAAAGGTATAATAAAACCTGTTTTAAGCCCTTTCGTAACAAGGAGTGAATATATTTCCTTTGAGTGAGAGGGTAAGGATTTTAAGTATAAATATAAAAAGGGGATAGAAATAAGGATACTTAAAATGCCAAGGAATGAAGCCTTTTTAATAATCTCTTTTTTAACATTTTCATTTTTTACAAAATTAGTTATAAATATTGCATAGAGAGCAGTGATAGAAAACATTAAAATCGTTCTTAATAAAAGGTGGGGGAAGTAGTTTGGATTAAAAAATCCATAGAAGGTTATTTAGATTGATAATAGCATCTTTTTGGGATGAAAACTTTACCTTCCCTTTTAAGTTTGCTTAGTATTTTGGATACTTCTTTCTGGTCTGCCCCTAATTTTTTTGCAATATCCCCGGGTTTCATTGGTTTTCCCTCCTTTTTAAGTATTTCTAAAATTTTTTCTTCCATATTTCCCTCCCTAATATTTTTAAAAGGAATTGAACCTAAAATAGGACTAAATTAGTCTTATTTAATTATAAATTTTTTTTTAATTTTTTGCAAGTTTTTAAATTTTTTAGTTTATATACACTATATTGCTTAAATGGAAAAGATTAAATTTCAATTTTGAGTTTTCATTTCCTTCTGATATTCAAAATAGGAATAAATGATTGTGTATAAAAGGGTTAAAATAAGGGGAATAAAAATAAAATATAGAATATATTTCCTGAAAAATATTCCGGTAATATTAATTATTCCTGTAATTTTAAAAAGTTTGCCGCCAATTTTATGGGTTTTCTCCCATACCATTTCACTGCTTAAAGTCCAGGGAGTTCTAATTCCAATAAAGAAGTTCTGTTTTGAGTTTTTACAAAGGATGCCTGTGTAAAAAAATAATACCCCGAGCTCGATTGGAAAAATCACATTAGGGCTTATTTTAATTCCAAGATTCCACAAAATCAGGTGAAATTGAATTGAAAGCATAAATATAAGGAATAAGAAAATGAACACATTGTAATGTTTTCTAAATTTTTCTATATTTGCTTTAAGGGGATCCATTCTTGGAATTAAAATGAAAAGTAGGCCAATTCCAGAAAGAATTAAGGGTATTAAAAATAGTCCCCAGAATTTTGACATATAACCATCTATTTCTCCTTTAACATTCCAGTGTGAAGCTATTTTATCAGGCATAAGGGGATAAAAATGAATGCTACTGATGAAGGAAAATAAAATTAAGAGTAAGATGAGAATCTCACTTTTTTTCATAATTTAATTCTATTGTTTTATTTTCATTGAATACAATTTATTGAATTTACGTAAAGGATTTTTTCTAAGAAATCAAAAATCTTAACCCTTGCACTAAAAACTATATTTTTGTTCCTGTTCCCTTAATGTTTTTTAATTTGAGTTTCAAATATTTCTGTTTTTCTTTATCCTTACCAATTTTTTCGTAAATACTGATCAATTCATCAAGAGAAGCTGCTAATTCCAGTTTTAAGTTAGTTTTAAACGCAAGAGCAAATGATCTTTTAAAATATAGGATGGCTCTTTTTATATATTTATCTTTAATTTTTTTTGTGTCTCCTAAATCTAAAAAAACTTTACCCATCATCCTCATTGCTAAAATCTCTTTTTCCACTGATTGAGCTTTTCGTGCAAGATGAAGTGCCTTTTTGCAAATTGAAAGGGAAAATGGACAAATATTTATTATATCCTTAATGTTTTATGGAATTGAACCCTTTGGACTCTGGTTAAATTTAATTATTTTAATTTACTGATTTTTTTAAATCTTTTTGAAAGTTTTTCAAAATTTTCTTTTTTAAAATTTTTTTCAGCATATTTTCTGATTTTTATCCAGACAGGGTGTACTGAACAGGTTTTTTGTAAGCTGCAGTATCTTTTTTCAATCGCACATAAATTCATTGCAGGTGGACCCTCAAAGATTAAAATTACATCAAGAAGGGAAATTTCAGAGGGTTTCCTTGTAAGAAAATATCCGCCCTTTATTCCCCTTTTTGATTTTATTATTTTACTTTTTCTCAATCTCTGTATTATCTTTGAGAGAAACTCCCTTGGCACAAGAGTTTTTTTGGATATTTCTCTAACAGTATAGATTTTTTTGTGATTCTGACTCATATAAAGAAGAGTTCTTATTGCATAATCTGTTTCCCTTTTTATTTTCATTTCTTGATTATAAAATAAATTTGAATTCTTGTAAAAAAAATTATATATTCCAAAGATGAAGTGGTTATAATCAAAGTAAATGTTATAAGCCCGGTTTTAAATACAGTTTACAGAATTTTCCATATAAGTAAATATCTTCCATTTTTTTGTTAAATTTGAACCTGATAAATGATTAGTATTCTCCTATATAAATATACTATAATTTTTTTAACAAATGAAGCCTATTAAAATTTTTAAAGGAATTTTAGGAAAAATTAAGAGATACTTTACCTTAATAAAAGAAGGTTATTCACTTAAGGATAAATTAGTTATAACTTTATGGATTTTTTTAAACAGGTTAAGTGGTTATAAATTCAAAAATTTTTTCTTTAATGTTACTTTGAAGAATAGAGATGGTATATTTTTTTGTGGAAAAAATGTTTTTTCTGTTTTTAGGGGAGCCTCTTACTATGAGCAAGAATTGAGAGATTTTTTTGATTTAAATGAGGGGATTTTTGTTGATATAGGAGCCCATATCGGGAAATATACAATAGTTATGGGAAGAAAATTAAGTGGAAAAGGTAAAGTAATAGCAATAGAACCGGATCCATTAAATTTTGAAATTTTAAAAAGAAATGTTAAACTGAATAATTTAAAAAATGTTTTTTTGATAAATGCAGCTTGCTTTAGTGAAAAAGGTGAATTTGAATTTT
>CBFGJR010000008.1:0-5651 GCA_965649145.1 Caldifarciminota bacterium
AAATAAAAAGGGTTTTAGCCTATTCATCAATCTCTCATTCCGCCTTTTTACTTTTTTCCATTCTGCTTCCTGACCCTGCCTCTAAAAATGTTCTTCTTTACTACCTTATAATTTATTTTATAATGAAAGGGGGTATTCTCTTTTCATTAATATACTTTCTTAAAGGAAACGAGGATATAGAATTTGATAAATTAAAAGGATTATTTTTCACAGATAAAATAATTACAATTTCAATTCTTTTATTTATTATATCCCTTTCCTCCTTTCCGCCCTCAGGAGGTTTTTTTGCAAAATTCTATCTTTTATACGAACTTTTTAAAACAGGATACAAAAAGGAAGTTTTAATTCTTCTTATTCTAACATTACTTTCTTTTGGTTATTATATAAAATTTTTAAATTACTTTTTCCTTGAACCAGGAAAAGTAAGAGAAAAAAATTATCCTAAATTTTATGAATTCTTCACCCTTTTTTTATCAATTATTTCCCTTTTGGGCTTTCTTTTCATTAAATTTTTTATATGATAGTTGATTTAAAGAAATTAAAAAAAATTGTTAAAAAATTAAAGGAAGAGGGGAAAAAAATTGTCTTTACCAATGGATGCTTTGATATATTGCACCGGGGTCATATAGAGATTTTAAAAAAAGCAAAAAAGAAAGGCGATATACTTATAGTTGGTTTAAATTCAGACAAATCAATCAGAAAAATAAAAGGAAATAAAAGACCTATAATTAAAGAAAGGGATAGAGCAAAAATTCTTGATTCAATTAAATATGTGGATTATGTGATTTTATTTGATGAAGAAACTCCCTATGGATTAATAAAAGAAATAAGACCCGATGTGCTTGTTAAAGGTGCTGATTACAGAGTTGAAGAAGTTGTTGGAGGCGATATAGTGCTAAAAGAAAAGGGTGAAGTTTACCTTGTTCCGCTTTTAAAGGGAAAAAGCACAACTAAGGTTATAGAGGAGATAATTAAAAAATATGGAAAAAATTGATTTTAGAAAATTTTTAAATGAGGAACAGATTAAAGCCTGCTTCCATGAAAAGGGACCTGCCCTTGTTCTTTCAGGTGCAGGAACAGGTAAAACAAGGGTTTTAACTTACAGGATATGTTTTTTAATCACAAATAATGTCCCACCTGATAGAATACTTGCTTTAACCTTTACAAATAAGGCTGCTGATGAAATGAAGGAAAGAATTAAAGATTTATTAAAAGAGGATGCAAGAAAAATATGGATGGGAACATTTCATTCTCTGGGATACAGGATATTAAGGGAATGGGGGAAAATTATTGATATTCCTGAAAACTTTGCAGTTTATGACAGGGAGGATAGTAAAAAAATTTTAAAGGATATATTAGGGAAAGGTGAAAGTCTTTCTCTCTGGGTTGAAAAAATTTCAAAAATAAGAAATGGACTTATCGCACCTTTAACCTATGAGAAGAAAATAGTTCAAAAATACATTGAAAGTTTAAGAAAAAACAAAGCCCTTGATTTTGATGACCTTTTACTTTTGCTTTTAGAGCTTTTTAAAAAAGATAAAAATGTAATAAATTATTATCAGGATAAGTTTTTACATATTCTTGTTGATGAATACCAGGATACATCTTTTATTCAGTATAAGATATTAAAAATTCTATCAAAAAAAAACAGGAATTTATTTGTAGTAGGTGACGAAGATCAATCAATTTATGCCTTTAGAGGTGCAAGAATTGAAAATGTCTTTGATATCATAAAGGATTTCCCTGATATTAAAATTTATAGACTTGAAAAAAATTACCGTTCCCATGAAATTATTTTAAAAGCAGCAAATTACCTTATAAGTCATAATAAGGGAAGGATGGGGAAAAACTTATGGACTGAGATAAAAAAGGGAGAAAAAATAAAAATCATTGAGGCAAAAGATGAGAGGGAAGAGGCTGAAAAAGTTTGTGAAATTATTAAAAACAAAAAACCTTCAGAAGTTTTGATACTTTATAGAACAAATGCTCAATCAAGACCAATTGAAGAAATTTTTAATTTAAAGGGAATTCCCTATCAGGTTGTCGGAACTTTAAAATTCTTTGAAAGGAGGGAAATCAAGGATTTTATATCTTACTTAAAATTTATAGTAAATCCCTATGATTATGTTAGTTTTGAAAGACTAATTGAATCACCTAAAAGGGGAGTTGGGGAAGTTACTCAGAAAAAATTAAAAGAAATAGCAGATAAGAAAGGAATATCTATTCTTGAAGCAATGGGGGAAAAGGAATTTTTAAAGGGTTTATCAACAGATTTAAAGAAGGAAATTAAAAAACTAAGAGAACTTTCAGAGTATATAAGATTTAATTTAGAAAATTTAACATGTCTTGAAATTGCCGAAAGAATTTATGAAGAGGTTGAATTTATAAAACACTTAAAGAAAATTTCAACCGATAATCTGAACTTTGAATCAAGATATGAAAACCTTATGGAACTTTTTGCTTCAATGAGAGAATTTGTTTTAAAGGAAGAAAAACCCACCTTAACAAATTATCTTCAAAATACTCTCTTAAGAGTTGAGGAAGAAAATATAAAAAAGGATTTATTTACTTTAATGACAGTGCATAATGCAAAGGGACTTGAATCTGAAACTGTAATTATTACGGGTCTTGAAGAAGGTCTTTTCCCTCATTTTTTATCCCTTGAAAATGATAGAGAAATAGAAGAAGAAAGAAGACTGTTTTATGTTGCACTGACAAGAGCAAAAAGAGAAATTTATCTCCTTTTTTCAAAGGAAAGGTGGAGATGGGGAATAAGGGAAACCCTCCCTTCAAGATTTTTATACGAACTTCCAGAGGATTGTGTGGAATGGACTAAAAAGGAGGGAACAATCAAAGGAGAGGAAAAGATATTAAAAAGGGGGGACAGAGTCTATCATCCCTTTTGGGGTGAAGGGGTCATACTTGAATTGGGAGATGGAAAGGCAAAAATTAATTTTTTCAAAAGGGGAACTGTTACCCTTGTTTTAAGAAAGGTTCAAGGACTTAAAAAATTGTATTTTGATGAATAAAAAAATTGTAAAATTTGTGATAATTGAGAATTTAATTTTCATAATACTTTTTACCTTTTCTCTCATTATACTTTATGTTGTAATTGATTTTTTTGAAAACATTGATAAGTTTTTAAAGGGATTTTCACCTATCAAGGTTTTTCTCTATTATTTTTTTCAGACACCTTACCTTACAGTTTTGCTCTTACCTGTTGCATCTCTTCTTTCACCCTTTTTTACTATCGGGAGAATGGCAAGGGATTTTGAACTTATTGCTTTAAAAACAGGTGGAATAAATTTAAAAAAATTTTTTCTTCCTCTTTTAGGTTTTGGAATAATCCTATCTTTAATTTCCTTTATTATTAATGAAACAATAAAACCTGTATCTATGAGAAAGTCAATGAGTATAAAATACAGGGAAATTGAGAAAAGACCTGCTCCATGGGAGAGAATTTTTGAAACTGATTTCAATTTTATAGAGAAAAAATCAGATTTAGAAAGGTTTTTTCACTTTGGAATTATTGATTCAAGACGAAAAGAAGGTGAAGATATTTACATCACTGAAATGGAAAAGGGAAAAACAAAAAGATTCATATACGCAAGAAGGGGGGAATTTAAAAGTGAGGGCTGGAATTTGTATGATGGAATTTTATATGAATACAGTCTGGATGGTGAGACAATTTTAAATTTTGAAAACTTTAAGGAAAAAGAATTTTCTGAAATGAAGGTATCGCCACTTGAAATGTTATCTTTAAGAAAATCCCTTGAAGAGATGAATGTTTTTGAAATAAAAAAATTATTAAATACATTAAGGAACGCGGGACTTGATTATAAAAAGGAAGAGGTAGAATTCTTTGTTCATTTTTCCTTTCCCTTTTCAGTATTTATTACCCTTATATTTTCAATCTCCCTTGCTACAAGAACAAGACAGAAGGGAAAGGCTTTTGTATTAACCCTTGCCACCCTTTTATCTTTTATTTACTGGGGAATGCTTGAAATATCAAGGGCAATGGGCTATGCCTATATGTTATCACCTTTTCTTTCAGCATGGTTACCAAATATCTTATTTTTAATTCCCGCAATAATCTTCTTTTTAATAATTCCTGTTTAAGTGTGATTGATTTTGGGTGAATTTAAATTAGGTGCAGAAATTGAAGTTTTTAAAATAAAAGACTGGAAAAGGAAATTTTACCTTGATGAAACTTCTTTTACCTTTATAACAATGTCACCAATCAAGATTTTTGGAGCAGATTTTTTAGGCCCATTTAAGTTAGTTAAAAACTTAGAAAAAATAGAAGGGAAATGTTGAAAGGGGGCGCTGAAATTAAAGAAATAGAAAGGAAATGGGAGGAAGATTTAAAAGAATTTGATAAGAAAAGGAGAAAATACTTTCTATATGATTGAATCAGGGATAGTTCTATCAGCAGGTTACTCAAAAAGGTTAAGACCTCTAAGTTTTTTTATTCCAAAACCCCTTATAAAAATCAAAGGGAAACCGATAATTTTTCATGTTTTTGATAATCTGAAAAAAGCAGGAATAAAAAAAATCTATGTTAATCTTTATTATAAAAAAGAGAAAATTGAAAAAATTATTAAAAATTCAGAATATAAAGAGACAGTTTTTATTTTTAAGGAAAAGGAACTAATGGGAACAGGAGGCGGAATAAAAAATTTTGAAAAATATATTGATGGTGATTTTTTACTCCATAACTGTGATATTTATCATAACCTTGACTTAAATGAATTTATTTATTTTCACTATAAAACTTCTAAAATAGGAACCCTTCTTCTTACATTTATGGAAACAAAAAGTGAAGTAATTTCAGAAGGAAATTTAGTAAAAGATATTAGGATTCACGAAAGAAAAAATAAATTTTTAACCTATGCTGGAATTTCAATTTTCAAAAAAGAATTTTTCAAATTTATACCTGAGGGTAAAAGTGATTTACTTGATGTTTTTTTTAAATTGATATCGGAAAGGGAACTTGCAGGTTTTAAAACAAAAGAAGGTCTTATATTTGATATAGGGAGTTTTAAAACTCTTTTTAATTTATATTTAAGGAATTATTAAAAAAATAAAGATTTTAAGGGGTGGTTCTGAATAAGAAGAACTTAAGAGAAAACTTAAACTTTTTCCAACTCCATCCTATATGTATGTGGCAAGAATATAATTCGGGGTGCTAACGAATTTAGAAAAGAGGAAAATATTTTAAAAAGATTTAAGTAAGTTTTAAGTAAAAATTTTTGAATTTCACTCCTTGCTATCCTTTGTTTTAACTCACAAATTTTCATAAAATAATGAAGTGAAAAATAAAAAAAGGTTTTTATTCCTTGACCTTTTAAGAGGCATTGCTGTCCTTGAAATGATTAACGGACACTCCCTTGACGCACTCCTATCAATTTCCCAGAAATCCTCTACCTTCTATCAAATATGGTTGCATGTCAGAGGATACACTGCCCCACTTTTTCTCTTTGCCTCAGGAATAAGCTTTGCTTTTTCCACAATAGACAGAAAAGAATATCTTATCTTTTCTGAAAAATTATTCACAAGGATAAAAAGACTCATCTTTGTTATTTTTCTCGGGTATACTCTTCACCTTCCCTATTTTTCTTTAAGAAAAATCTTATTATATTCAACTCCTT
>CBFGJR010000009.1:0-5540 GCA_965649145.1 Caldifarciminota bacterium
TAACTCATCAATTATTTCAGAACCCCATGTTTCCTTAACAGCATGTTTTCCCCATATTGGAAATTCTATATCATCTTCTTCATGGTAGTCCTGGGTGTAAAAAATCTTAACTTTTTTTTCTCTTGCTTTTCTAATTAAATTCCTTATAACCGGAATAGTTTTCTTTGCATCAGGAACAGAAAGAGCCCCTTTCTCATCTACAAAATCATTCTGCATATCAACAATAATCAAAGAAGTTTCCTTTGAATTTAATAAAACATTTCTTTTAATTTCAAACTCGGGAATTAAAACTTCCTTAGTTTTCATTATATAAAAAAGTTTTAAAAGGATTTGAACCTTTTGATAAATTTTAAAAATTTTCTATAACTTAATACTATCCTTGTAACTTATCTTTTATTGGTTTTAAAAAATCCTCTACATTTAAATAAGGATTCACTTTTAGTGCTTTTTCTATAATTTTTTTTCTTTCCTCTTCAGTTTGAGCCTTTAAATATTTTTCTCTTAATTTTTTAACCTTCCATTTCCTGTGTCTTTTTCGGTTTAATTCAGTTTCTTTCATTCTTCCTTTCATAGTATAAATTATAAAAATTTTTTTTTAAAAATTCAATATCTTTATCACAATTTTCCTCTCTTTAAAGGAGACCTTTCTTTTAAATGTTTTGAGCACAAAATTTTTGGTTCTTTACCTTCAATATAGATTTCCTCTCTTATTTTTGGACAAAATTCTGTTGCAAGTTCACCTGTTTCAGCGCAAATTGTCACATATACAATTCCATCTGGTTTTTTGAAATCAAGTGTGTCTGGATACATTAAAATTTCATTAGCCTTTTGCATAAATAAAGACCAGATAGGTAAGGCAACCACAGCTCCTGTTGCCCTATCAAAGATTGTCATAACTGAATCAAAACCTACCCATACTCCACACAGAATTTTAGGTGTGAAACCAATGAACCAGCAATCTGTAAATTCATCAGTTGTTCCAGTTTTCCCAGCTGCAATTGCTTTAAAACCGTAATCCTTCGCATAATAGGCTGTACCATATTTGAAAGTGGATTTCATCATATCAACTAAAATGTATAATTCCCTTTCATCAAAAACTTTTTGTGGCTCATATGTAAATTTTTCAATTATTGTACCGTCACTTAATTCTATTTCCTTTATTAAATGCATTTTCTTTCTCACACCCAAGTTTGCTATTGTTAAGTAACTTTCGCACATATCCCACAGGGAAAGACTTGGTGAACCAAGTGCAATTGAAAGAACAGGAGGAATATAACTCTTTATACCCATTCTATTTGCAAATTCTATCACAGACTCAGGACCTATTTTTTCTAAAATATGAACAGTGGCAAGATTCCGTGAATGAGCAAGAGCATCCCTAACAGTAATAAGACCCATAAACTGGTCATCAAAATTTCTCGGTTTCCATGGTTTTCCTGAACCATCATCCTCAATTACATAAGGTAAATCCTCAACCGGGTCTCCAGGAAAAATTCCTGAATTGATGGCTGTAAGGTATATAAAAGGTTTAAAGGCTGATCCAACCTGTCTTTTTGCCTGAATAGCTCTATTAAATTGTGATCTTAAAAAGTTTCTTCCACCAATAAGAGTGAGAACATCACCCGTTTCAACATCAACTGCAATCAAGGCAACCTCCAATTTTAAGGAATCAGAATTTTTGTATTTACCTTTATAATAAGTTCTTGTTCTTTTATCATAAATAGGTAAAAGAGAATCAATAATTTTCTCAGCTATTTTCTGCAGTCTCAAATCCATTGAAAGTCTGATATTAACTCCCTCCTTATAAAGAAAATCTTCTCCATAAAGGGAATTAATGTATTTCCGAACCTCTTCAAAATAATACCTACCTGTGCTTTTGGTTAATTCTTTGTCTTTATTCGCTGGCTGGGGTAAAACTTCATTTAAAGCTTCCTCATAGGTCTTTTTGTCTATGACTTTATTTTCATAAAGAACTTTAAGCACAAAATCTCTTCTTTTTTTAGCAAGTTCTGGATTTTTAAAAGGAGAATAAATATTGGCATTTTTGGGAATACCAGCAAGTAAAGCAGCTTCCGCCCATGTTACATTTTTTGGAGATTTACCAAGAAAATATTTACAGGCAGTTTTAATCCCATATATACCTTCACCAAAATAAATTTGATTTAAATATTTTTCAAGAATCTCATTTTTTGTAAAGGTCTTTTCTATTATTAAAGCAAGAACCATCTCTTTTATTTTTCTTTCAAGAGTCTTTTCAAAAGTCAGAAACATATTCCTTGCCAGTTGCTGTGTTATTGTTGATGCACCCTGTGTGTATTTTCTTTCCTTTATATTTACCAGAACTGCTTTAATCAAACGTAAAAGGTCTATGCCAAAATGCTTGTAAAACCTTTTATCCTCAAGTGTTATAAATGCTTTCTGTATTAAAGGGGAAATTGAATCAAGTGAAACAGGTTCCCTTTTTTCTGTAAAAAATTCATAAACAACTTTCCCTTCCCTGTCATAAACATATGTAACCCTTGCTGGTTTATAAAAATATATCATCTCAAGAGGAGGTAAATCCCTTGATAAATAAGAATAGAAACCGAAGAAAATGCCTGTTGTTAAGATTATAAAAATAATTGAAAAACTAATCCATTTCTTTGAAAAGAAATTCATATATGTACCTTCCTCTCTTTATACTCCATCCTTTTTCTCTTTTCACATATTCTGAAAGAATCCTTTCTAAATCCTTCATACCTTTTATCTCCTTCCCTTCAATATGAGTAATATAATCTCCCTCTTTAAGACCGATTCTTTCTCCATAACTACCTCTTTTTATATTTTTAATAACCAGAGAATTCCTGTAATTTTCAATTGTTATACCAAGCATCTTGATAACACCCTCGTATCTTGGAAGAGGTGTAAGCTCAATTACATCATTATTTTTTTTCCTTCTAACCATTATAACCACATTTTCATCACTCCTTAAAAGGTCTATTGCTTTTTTATAATCAGAATAATTTTTTATAACATTCCTACCGATTTTTACAATTACATCTCCTTTTTCTATCCCGGATTTTTGAGCAGGACTTTCTTCCAAAACAGATATAACTTTTATACCCTCTTCATCAGGTTTTACTTCAATACCAAGAAAACCCCTTGGATAATATGAATACTTTTTTAAATAATAAATAACATTTTTTAAAATATTTGAAGGAATTGCAAAACCTATACCCTCGAAACCACCGGATTTTGATACTATAAAAGTATTCATTCCAATCACTTCACCTTTTGAATTAAGAAGAGGACCACCTGAATTTCCTGGATTTATAGCCGCATCTGTCTGTATCATTCCCCTGTAAATTCTTTCACCCTCACCTTTAAAGGTTCTGTTAAGGGCACTTATAACACCCACGGTAACTGTTGGTTCAGCATCTTCCCATAGATAACCAAAAGGATTCCCCATTGCTATTGCCCATTCTCCCCTTTCCAGTTTATCAGAATCTGCAAATAAAAGATAGGGTAAATTCTTCGCATTTATTTTTAAAAGTGCAACATCAAAGGAATAATCCGTGCCAATTACTTTTGCAATAAAATTTCTTCCATCAGGCAATGTCACTATTATACTATCAGAATTACTTATAACATGTTCATTCGTTAAAATAAAACCATCTTCTGAAATTATAAAACCCGAGCCCTGGGAGGAGATTTTCTCTTTATACTCAGGAAAATCAAAAAATTCAAAAAAATACCTGAAAAAGGGCTCATTTATTATTGAGGATGCAAGGGAAACATACCTTGTCTTAAAACAGGTTATTGAAACAACAGCATTTTGAGCTTTTTTAACAGCATTGATTATAGCATTTTCCCTTGATTCACTTATCTCTTTCTGTGAGATTAAAAGTGAAGTTAAAAGAAAAGAATTTAAAAAAAGAATCATTTATCCAAGAGGGACTCCCAGTCTTCAAGGAATCTTTTAATACCTATATCTGTTAAGGGATGTTTTAACATTTTGTCAAGAACTTCAGGAGGAACTGTCACAATATCAGCACCTGTAAGGGAAGCCTCTATTACATGTATTGGGTGCCTCACACTTGCCACAAGAAGTTCAGCGTCAAAATCATAGATTGTAAAAATTTCTGAAAGAATTCTTATAACTTCCATTCCCTCATTTGAAATATCATCGAGTCTCCCTATAAAAGGGGATACATACCTTGCACCTGCTTTCACTGAAAGTAAACCCTGTGAAGGTGAAAAAATAAGTGTCATATTAACATTTATTCCCTCTGAAGAAAGTCTTTTTGTCGCTTTTAATCCCTCTTCTCCAAAAGGTATTTTTACAACAATATGTTTATGAACCTTTGATAGTTCTTTTCCTTCCTTAACCATTCCATCAGAATCAGTTGCAACAACCTCAGCTGAAACAGGACCGTCAACAATCTCGCATATTTCCTTTAATATTTCTTTGCCCTTTTCAAAAAGTTCTCTTTTATCCTTTGCTTTAAAATCAGGATAAAGTCTTTTAATTTCTTTTGAAAGGAGACTTGGATTTGTAGTTGCTCCATCAATTATTCCAAGTGCTTTAAATTTCTTAAGTTCTTCAAGATTAGAAGTATCAACAAAAATCTTCATTTCTTATATCTCCTTCATTGAAAGGACTGGAACCTTTTTTAGTAAAAATTTTAATAGAAAAATTAATAAAAATTAAAGCAGCAATAAAACTTGCTATATTAATTAAAAAAAGTAAAAAAATTGTTTCATTTTTAGATTTAATTATAAAATAAGGAACTGTCAAGATTAAAAGAAAGATGAGTAATATATTAAAAACTAAGTTTTCTCTCTGAATTGCAAAAAAAATCCTTGAAAAGAATCTTGTTAAAAGGTGAAGTAAAAGGGAAAGGGATAGTAATAAAAATTCCGATGTATAAAAATTAAATTTATTTTTGGGGAAAAATAGATAAAGAAAATTTTTACCGGCAAATAAAACTAAAACTGTAAAGATTGAAATTGAAAGAAAAATTAAAATAAGGGAATAAAAAAATGTTCTAAAAAATTTTTTTCTTTTACCCTCATAATAAGAGCTTGCAACATGGGGATAAACTGGAACAAAATAGGAATTGAAAAATAACCTCAAAGCCTGGAAAACTGAAATTTCAGCAGTTAAATTGCCAATTAAAGTATCAGAAACATTTTTAATTTTCATAAGTATTATCGGATAATTGTAAAAACCCTGAAAAAGTGTATTTGAAAAACTCATTGAAAAAATACCTTCTTTAAGAAAATTAAAGCTTAATTTAAACTTAAAACCCCTTTTTAAATAAATGAAATATAAAAAAAAGAAGAAAAAATTTGAGAATTCAGAAAGAATGTATGGAATTATGAAAAGGGAAATTTTGTTAATATTTTTTAAAAAAAGCAAAAAACCAAAAACTAAAAAAATTGAGCCCCTGAGAAAAGTAAGTAAACTGAAAAGGTAAAAAAGTTTTTTCCCAAGTAGAATACCCCTACCAATTAAAGAGATAGTTGAAAAAAAGTGAGCTAAAAAAGCACATAGAAAA
>CBFGJR010000010.1:0-5502 GCA_965649145.1 Caldifarciminota bacterium
TTTTGTGACCATATATAGAATATAAAAAAATAACTTAAAATCATATCTTAATTTTAAAGTAAAAAAAATTTTTTTTCATAAATTTTTATAAAATTGGATTAAAAGCTCTATGTATTTATCAATGTTAAATTTCTCCAAAACTTTCTCTCTTGCTCTTAATCCAATTTTTTCTCTTAAATCTTTATCCTTTATTAAAATTTCTATTTTTTCCTTTAAATCTTTCAGGTCATTAAATTTTACCAGAAATCCAGAAACATTATCTTCAATGATTTCAGGAATAGCCCTCTTATCAAAGGCAACGCATGGTAATTGGGTGCTCATTGCTTCAATTAGAGAAAAACCAAGAGCCTCAGAATATGAGGGAAAGACATAAATATCTGATGCACAGAGCAGAGGTCTTGTATCAGGGGAAAAGTTAAGGAAATACACATTATCTGGAGCAATTTTTTTTATTTCCTTAAAGTAATTTTCGTCTTCTATCATTCCCTGAAGAAATAATTTTATGTTTTTATATTTTTCAGAAAGTTCTTTAAAGACCATAATTAGTTCCTTTTGCCCCTTTTTTTCTTCAAATCTTGAAGTATTTGAAATTACAATTTCTTTCTCACTGATTGAAAACATTTCTCTAAAATTTTTTCTTAAATTTTCATCTTTTTTAAAGTAATTAACATCGACTCCTGGATAGAGGAGGATAATTTTATCTTTTTCAAGGGGTAAATTTTCTTCCAGTTCTCTTTTAACACTTTCTGAAATTGCAAAAATTTTATAAATTTTTTTATATAAGAATTTGTGATATAAATCTCTTTTTGAAATACTTAATCCCATCATATTTGTGAAGAAAAATCTTTTTGCTCTCAAAATTCTTGAAAAAATAATATCTTGGGACCTATAGAAGTGGACTATATCCCATTTATTATAAAGGGCATCTTTTAAGTTTATTTTTGATAAATCCTTTGTATTTAGGTCTGATTTTTTATTAATAAAAAGAGAAATATTTATTCCCTTTTCTTTCAATTTGAAGGCATTTTTTAAAAAATAAATTTCAAGTCCACCTTTTGATTTTGAGTTAAGGAAAAGGAGAATTTTAAGTTTTATTTTTTGAGAATAAGCGGGCGACGGGATTTGAACCCGCGGCATCCAGCTTGGGAAGCTGGCGCTCTTCCGCTGAGCTACACCCGCCTGTATTATTTATATTATATTCAATTTTTTTTAAGAATTCAAATCTATTTTTTTGCTCTAACCCATATATTGAATCCTAACTCAAAAAAACCCGATTCTATTTTTTTCCTATCAAAACCTCCTTTAACAAGAAGATTTATTAACTCAGTTTTGGAGAAGAGTTTTTTATGCTCTATAATTTCTTCATAACTTAGAATTTTAAGTTTTGCTAAAAGTTTTAAAATAAAATCAGAAAAGAAATTGGGGGTTGTGAGTATAAGAATACCGTCTTTTTTCAAAATTCTATTTATTTCTTTTATTATTTTTAAAATTTTATCCCTTTCAATATGCTCAAAAACAGCAAGGGAAGTAACGATATCAATTTTTTCGTCTTTGAAAGGAAGATAATTGATTTTTTCAATGTCAATTTTTATAATTTCAATATTTTTTTGTTTATTTTTAATTATTTTGTCAATTCCTATTTTTCTTCTAAATGCTGTATTTAAAAGAAAATAGGGAAAATTTCCGCAACCTATATCAAGTATTATTCCATTTCTTTTTTTTGCTGGTATTAGAGAATCAGCTTTTTTTGCCCTTAATTTTGCCAGATAATTTTCAAGAAAACCAGTTCCTCTTGTATAATTATTTCTCAAAGTATTTATATAATATTATATATAATATGAAAATTGCTCTTGTTTCACATAATTTTATTAAAAATGACGGTCAAGGAAGAGTATGTCTTGAAATCGCCAAATATATTTCAAGGAAACACGAAGTCCATATTTATGCAAATAAGATAGATAAGGAAATTATTAAAAATAAAAATATTTTCCTTCACAAGGTACCAACCATATTCAGCCGTCCAATTTTTATAAAAAGTTTATTCTTTTTAATATTTTCAAGTTTATACCTTCTTTTTAAAAAATTTGATTTAATTCATTTACACGGTGCAGTTTCTCTTGTCCCCTGTGATATAAACACCGTTCACTTGTGCCATACAGCCTGTGAAAAAGAGGTCCCCTATAATATTAAAACATTAAGAGGACTTTATTTTAAAATTTATAGGAAAATAAATTCATTATTAGAGATGTATTCCTTTAAAAGATCAAAAATTTTAATTGCGGTTTCTCAAAAGGTGAAAAAAGAACTTGTTAAATACCTCCATATACCAGAAAATAGGGTAAGAGTTATATTAAATGGGATCGAAAAAGAGGAGTTTAAAGAGAAGGAGGAAAAGGATAGAGAAGAATTGATTAAACATTATAAGATTGATAAAAAAAATTTAATTTTAATATACATGGGGGATACTACTCAACCGGAGAAGAACTTTAAGGTCCTTATTGAAGTTATGAAAAAACTTGAAGGAAAGCCTGTTTCTCTTTTTGTTCTCGGGAAAGTTAAAAAAAGTAATTATCCTAAACTGGTTGAAAAACTTAAAATTAAAAACATATATTTTCTTGGATTCCAAAAAGATGTTTCCTTATATTTAAGAGGTTCTGACATTTTCCTTTTTCCTTCCCTGTATGATAGTTTTGGTTTAAGTGTTTTAGAAGCAATGGCATCAGGAACTCCGCCCCTTTTATCGGACAAAAATTATTGTGGAGTAGCGGAAATCATAAAAAATGGAGAAAATGGAATTATTATAAAGGACCCACGGAATGTAAATGAGATAATAGATATTATTGAAAAATTGTTTGAAAAGAGAGAGATTATAAATGAGATGGGAAAAAGGGCAAGGGAAACTGCCTTAAAATATACCTTTGAAAAAATGGTAAAAAATTATGAAAGGGTTTATAATGAAAAGTTTTCTTCTTAGTTTTGATGTGGAAGAGTTTAACAATCCTTACTGTATAGAGGCATTGTTTAAAATCTTAAAAATACTCAGAAAATTAAAGATTAAGGCAATTTTTTTTATTACCTTAGAATACGCAGAAAGAATAAAAAATAATAAAAAGTTGATAGAGGAGTTGAAAAATCACTTTATAGGTTATCATGGTAAAACACACCTTTTCCCCTACATTTATTTTATAACAGACACCGGGGAATATATTAGCGCACTTGAAAGGGTGATAATTGAAGAGAGAGAAAACATAGATAGATTCAAAAAAATTTTTAGTTTATCATCCCTTAATTCTTTCCGTGCTCCTGGTTTTTCCTTCAGTCCTGTTCATTTAGAGGGTATGAGAGAACTGGGATTCACTTATGATTTTTCTACTTTTGCTTTTAAAAGGCCAACACTTCTTAAGGGAATCATATTTTATCCCAATTCAAGAGGTTCTCTTTTTATTACAGAAGAAAAAATAATAAAAAGAATAAGATTTTTTTTAATTTTTCTCTTTGACCTTTTATTAAAAAATCCTGTTATTCTCCAATGGCATCCCTTTGATTTTGTTCTTAAAGGACACTGGATGAAAAAGGAGGGGGAAAAAATTTCCTTTTCTTTTTCCTTGCTTTCTGAGAGGGAAAAAAGGCGTAAATTTAAAAATCTATACAGGTTTATAAGGATAATTTCTCTTCTTCAAAGAGCAGGAATCTTATTTCCTTTTTCCTTTAATTTACCTTATAATAGTTTTAAAAAAGTGAACACAGAAAAGGTTTTTTTAAAAGCAAGGTACTGGCTTTTAAAGTATTGGAACATTTCACCTTTATTTTTAAGGAGACATATTGAAGATTTTTTTAAAACTAATACTTGAAATGGATTTTAAAAGGTTTATAATTTTGTCTTCGATTCTCTTTTTTTCTCTTATTTACCTTAAATTCTACCCCCTTTTTTATTCCTTTGCCGATGAAAGAGTTTATATAATTCAGGCTGAATCCCTTTCAAAAGGAAAACTTGAAGTACCTGAATGGACAAAGGGTTTTTCTATTCATGAAGGTAAAATCGGGATTTTACCGAGGTACCCCCCTTTTTATTCTCTTATCTTTCTTTCCTTACCTTTAAAGATAAACTTTACTTTTATTTTTTTTATTTCCCTATTAATTCATATTATTTCTTTTTTGCTTTTTTATAAAATCTTGAATTTTTATAATATAAATCCACTATATTCTCTATTTTATCTCTTTCATCCATCTTTTGTTTTGTATTCAAGGACTGTAATGCCGGATTTTTATGTTTCTTTTTTATTTTTGCTAACCTTTTATCTCCATATCAAAAAAAATAATTCCTCCTATATTTCAAATTTCATACTGACCCTTTTAAAACCTGGTTCTTTCCTTTATTCTTTTATTTTTATTTACGATTCTTTTAGAAAAAGAGAAATAAAATCTTTTCTTTTTTATACATTATCTTCTTTTATTTCTGGTCTTATGATTTTTATTTACCTTTATTTCCTATATGGAAAGCCACGATCATATCTTACATTTTCCCCTTTGTTTTTTTCTAAAAATTTTATAGATTACTTTATTTACCTGAATTTAAATTATCCTCTTCTTTTAATACTTGGTCTTATAGGAATTTTAAAAATGAAAATTTTAAAAGATTTTATTTTAGGATTTATACCACAAATTTTAGTTTACTTATTCTATTCTTTCCATGATAAGGTTGATGAGAATATTTTTTTATCATCAATTATAGGATTAAGATACCTTTTACCCTTTTTAATCTTCCTTTTGATAGGTTATTCCTTTTTCTTTCATAATTTTTTAAAAGAAAAATTTGAAAGGATTTTTTTGTTTTTTGTTTTCTTTTCAGGTTTATGTTCATCTTTTTTAATAAATAAAAACCATAATATTTATTTAGAACACCTTAGAGAAACAAAAGATCTTGTTTATAGGTACACAAAAGAAAGTGATTTACTTTTAACCCATTTTGAAATTTCTAAATTGCTTTTACCTATCTGGGGGAAAAGGAGAAATATAAATTTTACTGATTTTAAAAAATTTACTCTCTTTGAGAATTTAAAAAATATAAAAAGTTTACCAGATTCCTTTGTACTTTTATACACCATAAAATCAGGTGGAAAAGCTCTTTCCTTTATCAAAAATTATGCTGATTCTGTTTTAAAAATTTTTCCTGAGCATCGTCTTCTTTATAAAAGTGATTATCTTTTCATTTACCGTCTTTATTCTCATAGAAATTCTTTACCCATAATCCAATAGAACTCCAGAATAGTGCTCCGATTAAATATTCAGTTAATACCTGTCCTACTGAAATTGAGACTATTAAAATTAGTGGGAATAAAATCTTTCCTTTTATATTTTTATCTTTACCTATACTTTTAAAAATTATTGAAAATACAAGACAAATAAGTAAAAAACCCCCAGGCAATCCACATGCAGAAAACATACCAAAAAAGGTGGAATCTGCAGCAGAAATATACCCCCCAAATCTTACAGAAGACCTTG
>CBFGJR010000011.1:0-20486 GCA_965649145.1 Caldifarciminota bacterium
GAATAATAATTTTGTAAAAGGTTTTTTAATTTCAATTACCTCTTCCCCGAATTTTTTAAATTCCTTTATAAGATTTAAAGTAAAAACCTGAATTCCTGAAAAGGTGTATCTTAAGGGTGTTGTATCTACAAATATTTTCATTTCTTAATAAGGGAATCTTTTAAATTTTTTTCTTATTTTTACACAAAATTCAATATGTAAATTTTTAATTAAATTTTTGAAATTTAAAATTTTAAGAAAATCTCCGGATTTAAAGTATCTTCTAAAAGGTTTTTTAATTTTTAAGTAGTAAAAATCAAAATAACTTATTTTTCTTTCAGATTTTTCTTCCTTTATTTTTTCCAAAAAATCTTTTACCCTTTCAAAATAAGTATGATTCTTTAAAACTTTTTCCTTTCCCTTTTCTTTTTTTTCTTCCCACTCTTTTTTATTTGTAAGATAAAACTCCATTTTTTTAAAAATATCCTTTTTATTTTTATAGATAACTATTTCATCTTCACTAAAAATTTCGTTAAGATATCTAATATCGGGTGAAAATAAAAGGGAAGAGCAGGCAGGGACCTCAAAGGTTCTCATATTTATGTCCTTTCTAACAGGCAAGTTAAAGCCTATTTTACCTTTACTCTGTATTTTTGCCATTTCTTCTAGATATACCTTTTCCATTACCCTTAATTTTATTCCCCTTAAATTTTTTTCAATTTCTTTAAAAAATTTTTCCCTTTCTTTATTAAGGTGGCCAATAAAAACAATGTCATACTCCTTTTCTTTGAACCATTCTTTATGTATCTCGGGATCACAGGCAAGGGGTAAAAAAAAGGGAGTTAACCCATACTTTTTAAACCATGGGATTAAAGATTTTTGTGCTACGAAAACATAATTAAAGAGTTTAGAGAAATTTTTATGCCAGTTAAAATTTAAGTGATTATCAATAAGCCAGCATGCCTTTTTGACATTTACTTCATTTATATCCTCAATCCAGAATCCCTTTCCAGGGTCTGTTTCAATATAAATAAATAAATCCGGCTCAAATATTTCTTTAAAAATTCTCTTTAAATTTATTTTTCTTGAATTTATAAAATAATCTGTCCCTTCATCATAGGAGACAAAAATTGTTTCAGGATTTATTCTTTTAAGGTATTTATAAAAATAATTACAAGTTGCATAGGGTTTATACCCTGAAAAAAGGATTATTTTCATCTTCTGAAAGAGAAATTCCTGTGAAATAAAATAGGGGTAAAAGAATTTCATCGGCAAATATGTTTATTTCAAAGAAGCCATGAATAAGAAAGGCTAAAAGGTTTGTAAAGGTTAAAAAAGATAGAAGGGTTTTTTTTAAGTATAAAGTTTTCAAAAGATAAAAATAAAGGGAATATAAAATTAAAAAACCTGTTATCCCGAAATAAAAAATTATTTGTAAAAAACTGTTGTGGAAGTGATTCATTTCTTTTAAAATTTTAATACTTTCTTCTTTATATTTATTTTTATCAAGAGTTTTTATCCACTCTTTTGTGTAAACTCTTCCGTATCCAAAAAAGGGTTTTTTAAAAAAGAAATCAGGGAAAACTTTTATTAAAAGGGTTCTTTTTTCTATACTTTCTTTTCTTAACCCTATTTTTCTTAAATTAAAGGGATTTTTTATTAAAAATAAAATTAAAAATAATGTGAAAATTAAAAAAATTGGCATGATTATTTTTCTTCTTAATTTAAAAATTAAAATTATTGTGGATATAAAAAGAGAAAGAAGGGCTCCCCTTGAATCAGTTAAAATGAGACCTGTTATAAGCACAAAAAAAGAAAAGAGGTAAAAAATTTTTTCTTTTTTCTTTGAGGTTAGAGTGAGTCCTATTGAAAATATAAGGGGAATAAGTAAGAAACCTGAATAGGTTAAAGGATGAAGAAAAAAACCGCTTGCTCTAATTTCAAAGGCCTTTCCCCTTAATATTTGAAAGAGTGAATAAGAAACACTTAAAAGGGAAAATAAAATAAAAATCTTTATAGTTCTTTCATTTTTTCTGTGTCGCTGGAAAATAAATATAGTGGAAGGAATTGAAAGGTAGAATAAAAATTCTCGGATTCTTTTCAAACTGTATATGGTGTCATAGGAAAGGATTGAAGAAACTGTATAAGAGGTAAAGAAAAGAAGAAGAAAAATATAAAAGAGATAGTTTTTTTTTGAAAAATTTAAAAATTCTTTAAATTTTAAAAAAGGAGATATTATTAGAAGAACGAATAAAATTGATGAAATTGAAACAGATAGTGGGAAAAAAATAGGAAGTATTATAGAAAAAATTTCTGAAAGAATTTTCATTTTGAAATTATAAAAATTTAGAATAATAAAATGCATTTTAAAATAATTTATTTAGTTTTATCCTATCTTTCTGGGTCAGTCCCCTATGGATATATTTTTGTAAAAATTTTTAAGGGTGAGGATATTAGAAAATTCGCAAGCGGTAATATCGGTGCTACAAATGTTTTCAGGTTTGATAAGAAACTTGGAATTTTGACTTTTATCTTTGATTTAAGCAAGGGTTTTTTCCCAACTTTCCTTGCTGTAAAACTTTTTACCTTTGATTTTGCAAGTTTAGTTGCCTTTCTAACTGTTCTTGGACATATAACATCTCCTTTCCTTTTCTTTAAAGGTGGAAAGGGTGTTTCCACTTTATTCGGAGCATTTTTAGCTTTAATTCCTTTTCCCATATTAATAGGTGCCATAGTTTTTGGAACAATTATTCTTTTATTCAGAATGGTTTCCCTTGCTTCACTTTCAGGTTCTCTTACTATTTTAATTGTAAGTGTATTTATTGAGGATTATCCCCTTTACTTTGATGTTTTACTTTTTATAACAGTTGTTTTTATTTTCTGGGCTCATAGGTCAAATATTAAAAGAATAATCAAGGGTAAGGAAAGGAAAATTAGTTTTAGGTGAATCTTTACAGAAATTTTATCATTGGAATCAAAGATTTTAAAGAGGGTTTTGAGGTAGTTAAAAACCTAAAACCCTTTGCTATTTTTTTAACAAGTTATTTCAGGGGTAAAGATACAAAAGAAATTAGAGAATTTATAAGGGATTTAAAAGATTCTGCCCGATACGACTTAAAAATTGCTACAGATCAAGAAGGTGGTTATGCTTCATGGATCCTTAAAGATTTTCCTTCACCAGAAGAATGGGGTAAAATGTCATTAAAAGAGTTTGAAAAAGATGTAAGAGAAATGGCTAAAAAACTTAAAAATTTGAACTTGGATTTAAATTTTGCTCCCTGTGTTGATATATGTTTTGATAGTGAGAATGAGGTTATATGTAAAAAGGGGAGAAGTTTCGGTAAAGAGCCTAAAATAGTAACAGAATATTCTCTTAAATTTTTTAAGATAATGAGGGAAGAAGGTATCTCTTCTTGTGCAAAACATTTTATAAATCAAGCAAGAGCAAGGGAAGATCCCCACAGAGAACTTCCAGTTTCTCATTACAACCTTTTAGAACTTGAAAGGGATTTTTTGCCTTATGATGTTTTAATAAAAAATGGTATTGAGTATATAATGGCTGGATTTATTAAATATGAAAAAATATCAGAATACCCTGTTTTATTTTCTGAATTTTTTTTAAAGGAAATTTTGAGAAAAAAACTTTCATTTAAAGGAAAAATAATAACTGATGATTTGTTAATGGGGGGGATAAAAAAATATTACTCTTTGAAGGAAAGTATTGATTTTTCCTTTAAAGCAGGTTGTGATCTTGTTTTAATCTCTGAAAGTTTGAATATTTTTTGAAAATCCTTTATAGATAATCATAAAATTTTTCTTTATGAAAAAATTCCTTTTTATTTTTCCAAGTCTTTTATTTTCACTCTCCCTCTCACCAGGAGATTTTCCTCTCGCAAAAAATCTTTCAAGGGGTGAGTTTAAGTTTGACATAAGATTTTTTAAAAAGGGTGGTCTTTTATTTTCCCTTGATGCTGCAATCCTTGATAAATTTTCTTTTGGATTAAGGTATGGAGGGATCGGTGTGGTGGGAGATGAAAAAATGGATTTTTATCCTTTGCCAGGTATAAATGTTTCTTATCTTCTCCTTGAGGAGTCTACTTATTTACCTTCAATTTTATTGGGTATTGAAACCCAGGGTTTTGATGAATACTTTGAGGTGACAGAGAGGTACTTTATAAAATCAAGGGGTATTTTCCTTGCCATAAGCAAGGAGTTAAATATTTTATCAGGATTTATTCTAAATGGAGGGGTTAATAGAACCTTTGAGACAAAAGATGAAAGAAATGGAATGGATGTTTTTTCTTCCCTTATTTTTAATTTCTCCCCTGAATTTTCAATATTTTCAGAGTACTCCTTCGGATTTAATGACCCGATTCACAATAAGGGAATTTTAAATGCTGGAATTTTATTTAATCTTCAGGACCAGTTTTTCTTTTCTTTTTCATTCAGGGATTTTTTGTCAGATAACTATATAAGAACCTTTTCTGTTTCCTATAAGGGATACCTTTGAGAAAACTTAAAATCGGAGTGATTGGAGTTGGTTATCTCGGGTCAATACATGCTAAGTTATTAAAAGAAATTGAAGAGGCAGAGCTTGTTGGAGTTTATGATATAAGAGAAGAAAGAACAAAAGAGATTGCAAGAGAGCTCTCAGTTTATCCTGCTAAAAATCCCTATGAACTTATGGAAAAGGTGGAAGCTATAACCTGTGCTGTTCCCACACTCAATCATTATGAAGTTGGTTTAATGGTATTAAAGAATAATAAGCATCTTTTTATGGAAAAACCTATAACAACCAGGATAAGTGAAGCAAAGAGACTTATAAGGGAAGCTGAAAGTAGAAATCTTGTTCTTCAGGTAGGTTTTGTTGAAAGGTTAAATCCTGGTATTTTGAGTGTAAAGGAAATCGTAAAAAATCCCATGTTTATTGAGGCAGAGAGACTATCTACCTTTGTCGGAAGGGGAACAGATGTTGATGTAATTCTTGATCTTATGATTCATGATATAGATTTACTTTTTATTTTTAAAAAATCAGAGATAAAAAAAGTAGATGCAGTTGGGGTTCCAGTTATAACAGATAAAATTGATATTTCAAATGTAAGGATAGAGTTTGAGGATGGCTCTGTTTGTAATTTAACAGCCTCAAGGATTTCACGAGAGCCCTTCAGGAAAATCAGGTTTTTCCAAAAGGATACCTATATATCTGTTGATTTAAAGGAAAAGGAAGCTCAGGTTTATATAAAGCGGGATTCTCAGATTTTACCCTATCCTGTTAATGTTATAAAGGTTAATCCACTTAAAGAAGAACTAAAAGGGTTTGTAAGAGCTTGTCTATTCAATGAAAAAGTTTTTGTTGATGGGAAGGAGGCTTTGAAGAGTTTAAAAGTTGCACTCAGAATAAAAAAAATCATAGATAATAATTTAAAAAGGATAAAGTTTTGAAAAATATCGGTGAATTCCTTTACAGGAACAGAGATAAAACTGCTATCCCCTTTTTAGTGATACTTTTATTTTTTATAAATCCAGGTTTAAAAAATTTTTTTCTTTCCCTTCCCCTTTTAATTTTAGGTGAGCTTTTAAGAATTTGCAGTTTAATGTATTTAGGTGAATCTACAAGAGCAAAGGAATTGAAAGCTCCCTTTCTTGCTACAGGGGGACCCTATGCCTTTTTAAGAAATCCTATATATCTTGGGAATTTTCTTATATCCCTTTCTATCCTAATTTTTTATAACCCACCCCTTTTTTTCTTTTTACTTTTTTTCTTTTTCTTTTTCTTTCAGTATTACTTTATAATTCTCGAGGAGGAAAAATTTCTTGAAAAAGAATTTGGTGAAGAATATATAAATTATAAGAAGAATACCTTCAGATTTTTCCCTAAATTAAAACCCTATCCAAAAAAGACAAAGAAGTTATATAGTTTTTTTGAAGTTTTTAGATTTGAAAAATCAACAATTTTTTTAATTTTTTTCCTTATTCTTTTAGGTTTTTTAATAATTTATTTAAAATGAAAATCCTTTTTGTGGCAGGTGAAATTTCAGGTGATAAGAATGCTTCTTATCTGATTGAAAAAATTTTAGAAAAAAGAAAAGATATTGAAATTTTTGCTTACGGTGGAAAAGAAATGGAAAAAAGTGGTGCTGTACTTATTAAAGATATCACGGAGAAAGCAGTGGTCGGATTTACAGAGGCTATAACTACTGTAAGTTTTTTTAGGAGTTTATTAAAAGAAATTATAGATTTTGTTAAAAAGAAGGATATAAAAAAAATAGTTCTTGTTGATTTTCCTGGTTTCAATTTAGTTCTTGCGAAATATTTAAAGAAAATAAATAGGGAAGTTTTTTATTATATTCCGCCTCAGGTCTGGGCCTGGGGATCATGGAGGATTAAAGATTTAAGAAGGTACACCGACAGGGTTTTATCAACCTTTCCCTTTGAAGCGGAGTTTTTAAGAATAAAGGGTGTTGATGCTTTTTTTGTTGGTAATCCAATTTCAGAAAGGATAAGATGGAATTTAGAGAAGGAGAAAATGATTATTTTTCTGCCAGGTTCAAGAAGAAAAGAAATAAAAAGACATATTGAGGACATGATAAAAATTAGGGATTATATAGAAGAAGATTTTAAAGACTTTAATTTTTTAATATCCATTATTTATCCGGAAAAAGAAATTTTAAATAGGGTGAAAGATAAGTTTGAAGTCATAGATAAAGATCCTACTTTTTATATAGAAAAATCTAAATTTGCTATTACTGTTAGTGGAACTGCTTCCCTTGAATGTGCCCTTGCAGGAACCCCTATGGTGGTAATTTATAAGGTATCAGAACTTACCTATTACCTTGCCAAAATGCTGACCAAGGTTCCTTATGTTTCCCTTGTAAATATAATAAGTGGGAAAAGGATAATACCAGAGTATATTCAGCATATAAAACTTAAAGAGATAAGAGATTTTTTAGTTTCAATTTCTAAGGATGAAAGTAAATTAGAAATAATTTTGTATGAACTGGAAAATATGAGAAAAATGCTGCTTTACAGTAAAAAATTTAATCCTGTTTATTTAATACTAAATAGTATAAATGAAAATCAATATTTATAAGGGTTTTAAAAAGGAATTTTTGGAAATGTGTTCCTTCAATATTAAGACTTGACAAATCTTTTCTTTTATGTTATAATTAAATATGAACCCGGGGGACGGAAAATTTTAAAATTATATAAAACTTAAAAAGGAGGTGAAATATGAATAAAGCTGAACTTATTGACCATGTTGCCGGTAAGGCAAAAATATCAAAAAAAGCCGCAGCTTCGGCTGTTGATGCTTTTATTGATGCAGTTAGACAAACCCTTAAAAAGGGAGATGAGTTAAGACTTGTTGGGTTTGGGACATTTGGAGTTAAAAAGAGAAAACAGCGAAAGGGAAGAAACCCCAGAACAGGGGCAGAAATAACAATTCCTGCCCAGAAGGTTCCTTTCTTCAGACCCTCTTCAGAGCTTAAAAACCTTGTAAAGAAGTAATATAATTAAAAAACCGTCCCCCGGTTCTAAATTTTTTTATTTTATTATATTTTTTCTTTTCCCTTATTTAATTTCCCTATTTTTGCCCCCTTATTTAAAAGATATAAGATACTTTTCCCTTTTTATCTCAATTTTTTTGCTTTTTTATTCCCTTTTATTTTTAGAAAATTTCCCCTTATATAAGTTTTATAAAAAAATTGTAAATGAAGAAATGGTCCTGTATATCCTTAAATTTTCAACCCTTTCCCTTTCTGCTGTTATTTTTAACCTTTCCTTTAAAAATTTTTATTTTTCTCTTCTTTTTCTTATTATTTCTTTTTTATACATTAAGAAGTGAAAAAAGTTCCCCTTTTTGTAATTGTGGGGAGGGCAAATGTAGGAAAGAGTACTCTTTTTAATTCAATTGTTGGTAAAAATATTGCTGTAACCCACAGTTTGCCCGGGGTTACAAGGGATGTTTTAAAAAAGAGAATTTTTTATGAGGATAATGTTTTTGATATCTGTGATACAGGTGGTCTTTTTGGCCCAGAAGATGAATTGAGAGAAAGGGTAATGTCAAAGATTTTCAAAATTATGGAAGAAGCAGATCTTTATCTCTTTGTGGTTGATGCAAAAGAGGGTTTGACAGAAGGGGATAAGGAGATTATGAATATTTTGAGAAGCAAGAATAAGCCAATCTATCTTGTGATAAATAAAATTGATGTAAAAAATAAAAATATTGAGGAGTTTTACGAACTTGGGCTCCCGGAAGAGAGAATTTTTAAAATTTCTTCTACTCATAAGTGGGGAATTTCAAATTTAATTGAGAGTCTCCTCAGGGAGTTCCCCTGTAAGGAAACCGAAGAGAAAAGGATTCCTGTAACAATAATAGGGAGACCCAATGTGGGTAAGTCCTCACTTTTAAATTCCCTTATTGGGGAGGATTATGCGATTGTATCATCTATACCAGGGACAACAAGGGATCCAATCGAGGCTTTTAAAGAAGAGTTTATATTTATTGATACCGCAGGAATAAGGAAAAAATTTAATACTGACCTTGAATATTTTTCCTATATTAAAACATCCCACTCAATTGATTATTCTTTAATTGTTATATTTGTAATGGATATAAGAGAGCCTTTTACCAAAATAGAAAGAAAAATTTTTTCTCTAATAGAGGAAAAGGGTAAAGGTATAATTGTTGCTTTGAATAAGATTGACCTTTTAAAGGAAAAAGAAGCTCAGAAAATTTATAAAGAATTAAAGGATATTTATCCCTACATTTCTTATGTACCCTTTATTTTGATTTCAGCAAAGGAAAAGGTGGGTATTGATACTCTTTATTTAACTATAAGAAGTGTTTGGAGGGAGATGAATAGGGAAATTAAAAAGTCGCTTCTTAAAAAATTCTTAAAAAGGGCGGTTAAGGAAAATTCTCCGCCTTTTTTTATAAAGGATATTAGGGAAAAAAGTAAAATTCCAAGAGTTTATGAAGTTATCTCTGAGGACTATTTACCACTTTATTATGTAAGATACTTGAAAAATCAGTTTAGAAAAGATTTTGGATTAATTGGTGTTCCTGTAAAAATTTTTAATATCCTTTATTGAAAATTAATAATTTTTGATAATAAAATTAAAAATTAATGGAATCTAATCTGGCAGAAATTGCCTTCCACCTGGTAGCCCAGATATCAGTAATAATATTTTTGGCTAAGATAGCGGGAGAGATCTTTGAGAGATTTTTCAAACAACCTGCTGTTTTAGGAGAACTTTTAGCAGGAGTTTTAATAAGTCCCTTTTTTCTGGGTAAATACATAAATTTACCTGGTGCCTCCCCTCTTTTCCCTTTGGTTAATTCAAATATACTTGGCATATCCCCTGAACTTTACTCCCTTGCCCAGGTTTCTGTAATAATACTCCTTTTTATTTCAGGGGTTGAAACAGATCTTTCCCTTTTCTTAAGGTATTCTTTACCTGCTTTTATAGTTGCAGCAGGGGGAGTTATTTTCCCTTTTTTTCTGGGGAATCTTTTTACAATCTGGTTTGGTTTTGGTGATTCCTTCACAAGTCCGAGCAGTCTTTTCATGGGTGCAATTTTGACAGCCACTTCCGTGGGGATAACAGCAAGAATTTTGTCTGATCTTCAAAAAATCAATACCCCTGAAGGTGTTACAGTGCTTGCAGCTGCTGTTGTAGATGATGTTCTGGGGATTTTAGTTCTTACCATTGTAATCAGCATAATAGATATGGGACATGTTTCAATAAATAAAGCGATTTTTATAACCTTTAAAGCTATATTTATCTGGTTTATAATTCTTATTATTGGTATATTTATAGCCAAACCCTTAACAAAAATTTTAAAAAAATTTAAATCTGAGGGGGCATGGCTTTCTATAATTCTTTCCCTTACCTATTTTGCCTCTTATCTTGCTGAATCCTTTGGTCTTGCTATGATCATCGGTGCCTATGCAATAGGTCTCGCCTTTTCAACAACTGAATTAAAGGAAGAGATCATCGAAGATTTAAAAGGTGCTTACCATTTTCTTGTTCCTATATTCTTTGTTGTTATGGGAATGCTTGTTGATTTAAGTGCTATGGGGAAGTCAATTTTATTTGGTATTGCTATTACATTCATTGCTATTATAACAAAGATTTTTGGTTGTGGAACACCTGCTTTTCTTATAAGATTTAATTTAATAGGAGCATTAAGAGTTGGGATTGGAATGATACCAAGGGGTGAAGTAGCACTCATTGTTGCGGGAGTTGCTCTGGCAAGGGGAGCAATAACCCATGATATTTATGGGGTCAGTATAATGGTAACAGCAGTAACAACTTTTCTTGCCCCGATTTTACTTGTTCCAATTTTAAAAATAAAAAGGGAAGGGGTAAGATGAAGGAATTAAAATTTAAAGGGAAGGATAATTTTATAGCAGGTTTTTATGATGTTATTAAAAATAATTTAGAAAAAATAGGATTTAAAAAAATTCTTGATACTTATTCTGAAAATGAAAAAATAAGAGAATATGAAAAGGGGAAAGAGAAAATTGTTGTGGAAATAAAAGATATAGAACCCTTTGAATCGGAATTAAAGATTTCTGGTAAAGATATTGATTTTCTTATTTTTGATGCTCTTAAGGTTTATATCAAAGAAAATATTTTACCGCTTGTAAAAATTATCAATTTTGATAAGTTTAAAAAATTTGAGAATTTTCTGGATAGTTTATGAGATTGAAAAAAGAGCAGTCAGGTGGAAAAAGTAATAAAAATTTTCTTCTAAGGTACCTTTTAAGGAGGGTTAAATTCCCTGTAAAAAAACAATTTTTAAAAAATGGCTGGGTTAAAAGAAGCAAAATATATATGGATGAATGGAGAATTTGTTTCATGGAAAGATGCAAAGATACATGTTTTAACACATGCCCTTCATTATGCTTCTTCTGTATTTGAAGGAATAAGGTGTTATAAAACAAAAAATGGCTCCTTTATTTTCAGATTGAAGGAGCACATTAGAAGACTCTTTGATTCTGCTAAAATATACAGAATGGATGTGCCTTATTCCATGGAAGAGATCATGAATGCCTGTAAGGAGACAGTTATTAAAAACAATTTATCTGAATGTTATATAAGACCAATTGTTTACAGGGGGTATTATTCTCTGGGCGTTAATCCCCTTGATTGTCCTGTTGAAGTTGCAATAGCAGTGTGGGAATGGGGTAAATATTTAGGTCCTGAGGCACTTGAAAAAGGCGTTGATGTGATGGTCTCCTCATGGACAAGAATAGCACCCAATACTGTTCCTCCCCTTGCGAAAGCTTCCGGAAATTATGCTAATGGACAACTTATTAAAATGGAAGCAGTTTTATATGGATTTTCAGAGGGGATTGCTCTTGATGCAATGGGGTTTGTTTCAGAGGGTTCAGGTGAAAACATATTTGCTGTAAGGGATGGAGTAATTTACACTCCCTTTCTTGATGCCTGTATTTTGCCGGGTATAACAAGGGATACAGTGATAAGAATAGCCCGTGATGCTGGTTATGAAGTGAGAGAGGTGATGCTTCCAAGGGAATTTCTCTATATAGCTGATGAGGTTTTCTTTACAGGTACTGCTGCTGAAATTACTCCGATAAGAAGTATTGATAAAATGATAATAGGTAAAGGTGAAAGAGGTCCTATAACAAAACATCTCCAGGAGTTATTTTTCAGTTATGTAAATGGTGAAGTAGAAGATAAATACGGATGGCTCACACCTCTAAAATAAAAATAGTTATCGGTGCGGATCACAGGGGTTTTAAGATTAAAGAAATTATAAAAAAAATTTTAAAGGAAAAAAATTTTGAAGTAATTGACCTGGGGAGTTTTTCAGAAGAATCAACTGATTATCCTGATTTTGCAATAAAAGTAGGAGAAGAAATAAAGGAAGGGAAAGCTCATTTTGGAATTCTTGTATGTATGACAGGAATCGGGATGATGATTGCTGCTAATAAGGTAAAGGGAATAAGAGCTGCTTTATGCAGGGACGAAGAAGATGCTTATCTTGCAAGGGCTCATAATAATGCAAATGTTTTAGCACTTGGTTCAAAGAATTTTAAAGATGAAGAAGAAATAAGAAGAATTGTGTTTAAATTTCTTGAAACTCCTTTTGAAGGCGGAAGACACGAAAAGAGGGTAAAAAAAATAATGAAATATGAAAATTGTCCCCCTGGGAGCAGATAGTCTTGGAACAAGATCCTTTTCTCTTTTCCTTGAAACAGGTGATTTAAAAATTATAGTTGATCCTTCCTGTGCCCTTGCACCAAGAAGAGAAAGTTACCCTCCCTTTCCCCTTGAGATTAAGAAATTAAATGAAACTTATAAAAAAATAAGGGAGCATGTTATACAGAGTGATGTTGTGATAATTACCCATTACCATAATGACCACTTTCCCTTTTTTGATACAGATATTTTTATAAATAGGAAACTTCTAATAAAGGATTATAAAGGGGATATGAATCATATGCAGATTACCCGTGCAAAAAAATTTATAGAGGATTTAGAAAAAAGGGATATTAAGTATTTTTTTGCTGATTCAAAAAATTTCCTTTTTGGAAGGACAAAAATTATCTTTTCTGATGGACTCTGGCATGGGAAGGAAAAGAAGCAAGGAAAGGTTATAGGTTTTTTTTTAGAGGAAGAAGAAAAAATTTTCTATTCCTCAGATACACAGGGTTTATGGGATTTAAAATTGAAGGAATTTTTAAAAGGTAAAAGGCTAAATTATTTTTTTCTTGATGGTCCATCCTTATATCAAAGTAAAAAAAGGGATATAGAAGAATTTGTAAATGATTTAAATGATTTTTTAAAGGAAAATGGGGAAACTAAGGTAATAATTGACCATCATTTTGTTAGAGATTTAAGTTATAAGAATTTTATTAAAAAATTTAAGGAAATTTTTGGTGAAAGAATTTTAACCTGTGCTTTATTCATAGGGGAAGAAGATTCCCCTTTGGAAGCCTTAAGGAGGGAATATTATGAAGGAAAAAATTCATGAATTGATTAAAGAACATTTAACTCACCTTGTTCCTTATGAGCCAGGAAAACCAATAGAAGAGGTTAAAAGAGAACTTGGTTTAAGTGAAGTTATAAAATTAGCATCCAATGAGAACCTTTACGGTGTATCTCCCATTGCTTTAAAAGTTATGAGAAAATTTTTAAGAGAAATGAATTATTATCCTGATGATTCTTCATACTATTTGAGAAAAAAAATTGCAGAAAAACACAATGTCAGCGCGGATGAGGTACTTATCGGTAATGGCTCTGTTGAACTTCTTTATTATATAGGTATGGCTTTTATTGATGATAAATTTTCAGTAATTTTTAACAGTGGCTCCTTTCCAATGTATAAAATTATTTCAAAAATTTTCAATGCTAAAATTATTGAAGTTCCCTTAAAGGAAGAGAATTTATCCTGTGATCCTGTTAAAATCGCAGGATATTTAAGGGATGATACAAAGGTCATATTTTTAGCCAATCCGAATAATCCTACAGGGACAAGTTTTACCCATAAGGAAGCTGAATACCTTTTAAAAAGGACAAAGGAAGATGTTCTTGTTGTGTTTGATGAGGCTTACACCCATTTTGTTGAAAGCAGAGATTTCCCAGATAGTATGAAACTTTACAGGGAATATAAAAATCTTATCATTATAAGAACACTTTCAAAGGCTTACGGTTTAGCAGGTTTAAGGGTCGGATATTTATTGGCAAGACCTGAGATAATAAACGCCCTTTTGAAGGTTAAAATTCCCTTTAATGTTAATAGGCTGGCTCAAATAGCAGCACTTTATGCTCTTGATGATGATAAATTTCTGCAAGAATCAAGAAAAAGGATCAAGAGGGAAAAGGAATTTTTATATAAAAATTTTGATAAAATGAAACTATTTTATTTAAAATCAGATACCAATTTTATTTTTGTAAGGTTTAATATGGATGAAAAAAAAATTTATGAGGAACTCCTTAAAAGAGGTATAATAACAAGACCACTTCCTAAAAGCCTTTTCCCTAATTCTTTAAGAATTACAGTGGGAAGAAGAAAGGATAACATAAAATTAATCAAATCTCTAAATGAAATCCTTAGGAATTAGGTTTAATAAAAGGACAAAAGCGAGGTTATTGGTAATAAATTTACTTTACAGATATGAACTTTTAGGAGATGACCCCTTTAAATTGTTGGAAAAGGAAAAGGGTGAAGAGATTTCTATTGCAAGGGATTATCTGGGAAAAATTTTTAAAAATTTAAATATTATAGATGATTTGATTAAAAAAAATTTAAAAAATTGGGATTTTGAAAGAATCTTACCTTATGAAAAATCCATACTTAGGTTTGGAGTTGGTGAGATACTTTTATATCCTGATGTACCTTTAAATGTTATAATTGAGGAACTCTTAAAAATCACCAATAAATTTATAGATGGAAAAGCCGTTAAATTTATAAACGGCATACTTGATAGTCTTGGAAAATCTTTGAGAAAATGAGATATCTTGTAATTTCCGATATCCATTCCAATTTTGAATCCTTAGAGAGGGTTATGGAAGTTGCAGAAAAAGAAGGTTATGATGAAATTTTATGTCTTGGTGATATAATAGGTTATGGTGCAGACCCCAATTTGTGTACTGATTTTATAAGGGAAAATTCAAGACTTACTGTTCTTGGTAATCATGATTATTCTTTGATAAATTATGAGGAAAGAAGAAATCTTAATGAGTATGCAATAAAAGCAGTTGAGTGGACTGAAAAAGTTTTAACAAATGAAAACAGAAAATTTATAGAAAAATTGAATTTTAGGGAAGAGGTGAATAGGGAAATTGAGATTGTACATACAGCGCCCTCGGAGCCAGAATCCTTTATGTATATTTTTTCCCTTGAAGAAGCTATTTTTGAATTTCAAAGCGTAGATAAAAGGGTTACCTTTTTTGGACACTCTCACATACCAATAGTTTTTAAAAGAAAAAGGGAGGGTGAACATCAAAAATTTGGGCTTCAGGATATTCTTTATAAAGAGGAAAAAGATTTTCTTATTTTTAACTTCTCTCTGGAAAAAGATACAGATTACCTTATTAATCCAGGAAGTGTCGGTCAACCGAGGGATGGTGATCCGAGAGCATCTTTTTTAATTTTTAATTCTGAAAAGAAAAAGGTTACCTTTTACAGAGTTTCCTATGATATTGAAATGGCAAGAAAAAAAATAATTGAGAGAGGTTTACCACAATTTTTAGGTGATAGGCTTCTTTACGGAAGGTGATTCTATTAATTTTTTTAATCTTTGATAATTCCTTTGATAGAAAAATTAGAGATATTTTTCAAAGGAACAGAACTCCTTTTCTTGATAAAACCTTTTTAGTTATAACAGAAAGCGCAGATAAGGATTTTTTTCTTTTGAGTGAAGTTTTACTTTCCACATTTTTTTCAGAACATGAAAGGGATGATGCAAAACTTACCTTTTTGGGAGTAAGTTCAGTTTCTTTTTTGACTCTTATAATTAAATATATTACAAGAAGGGAAAGGCCATCCGGAGAAAATAAAAATCCTTTTAATTCTTCCTTCCCCTCGGGACATGCGTCGGGTTCCTTTACTTTTGCCTATATTTTATCAAAAAGGCATAAAAATTTAACTATTCCACTTTTTTTATGGTCAAGTCTTGTTGGGGTATCAAGAATATATCTGGATAGACACTGGACAACAGATGTTTTAGCAGGTTCAATTTTGGGTCTTTCTTATGGTATAATATTTATGAAATATGAGAAAATTTTATTAAAATTTAAAATAAAATAATGGATCCAGGGATACTTCTTTCTTTTTTAAAAGAGATTTCAGCAGAAACTGATCTTGAAAGGGTAAAGAGATTTCTTGATGCTTTTTTAAGGAACTTTTTTAAAGGTTATTTATCCTTTGATGTTTTTATAGGAGAAAGAGAAGAGGAAATGAGGTCCTTATTCAAAAAGTATGAAAAGGAAGAAAAAATTAAAAAAATTCTTTTAAATTCAAAGGAAGTTTTTTTTAGTCCTGTAAGAAGCATTCCTTTTTATGAAGGTGTAAGTTCAGAGTGTAATTACCTTTTTTATTTCCCCTTTTATCACTTTGGTAAACTTTTTGGTTTTATATTGATAGATTTCAGTGATAATATTCCGGAGAGTGTTTTTAATGACCTAAAACTTCTTTCTTCCTTTATTGGCCCTGTTTTTCTTTCTTCCTATCTACATAAAAAGAGGAAAGAATCAATTGAAAGGCTTGAATTAAGTTATGACCTTGTTTTATTTTCAACAAGGGTTCTTGATGAGGAAAGGCTTCTTGAATATGTGATAAAAAATATCTACGAAAATCTTCAGGATATTGAATCTTTATGTTTTTATAAGCTTAAAGGTAATGTTTTAATTCCAGTTATGTACAGGGGAAAAAGAGATTTTGAGATTTTAAATATAGAGTTTTCTTTTCCAGGAGAGGCAATTAAGAAGATGAAGACAGTTTTAAAAGAGGGAGAACTTGCAATTCTTGTTCCCACCAAGGATTTTGTCCATGGTATTCTTTATATAAAAAAGAAAAGGGGAACCTTTGATGAAGAGGAGATTAAAACCTTTGAGATGATTTCAAATACCTTATCCATTTCAATTGAAAATATAAACTTTATAAAGGACATAAGGGAGAGAAAGGAAACTCTTGAGGAGGAAATTAAGTATCTTGTTGATAGAAGGTCACAGGAAGAAAAGATGGCTTTTATAGGAAAGGTAACATCCGGATTAATTCATGAATTAAAAAATTTAATAGCAGGGGTTTTAGGAGTTAGTGAAATAATAGAGTTAAAGGTAAAGGATGAAAAAATTAAAGAACTTGTAAAAGCTTTAAAGGATGAAGGAGAAATTATGCATTATGTTCTAATATCACTTCTTGAAATGTCAAAACCTTTTAAACTTAATATAACCTTAAATTCTTTAAAAGAAATGACCCAAAAGATAGTTTCAATTTCCCGTTTTTTTATTAAAGGTAAAAATATAGAGTTTTTGATAGACATACCTGATGATATAAAATTGTTGTGTGATGAAGTTAAATTTGAACTTACCCTTTTAAACCTTATCAAGAATTCAATTGAAGCAATTGAAAGAGAAGGTAAAATTTTTGTCAATTTTAAGAAGAATAGAGATTTTCTTCTTGTGATTGAAGATACGGGTAAAGGTATAGATAATAAGTATTTAGAAAAAATTTTTGAGCCATTTTTTACTACCAAGGAAAAAGGTGCTGGACTGGGTCTTTCTTTTGTGAAAAAAGTAATAGAAGCTCATGGATTTACTCTTAATGTTTCAAGTATAATAAGAAAAGGAACAAAATTTATGATTTATATTCCCGAAAAATTTGTTAAAGGTTCAACTCCTTAAACACATAAAAATTATGAAACCTGAAAGAAGAATTTTAATTGTAGAGGATGAAAAGTTGCTCGGGATGACTCTTTATGAGATACTTTTTTCAGCAACAGGGAACTTTGAAGTGGTTCTTTGTGAAACTGCTGAAGAAGGTTTAGAAAAGATTAAAGAAAAGAAGTTTGACCTTATAGTTTCAGATTTAAAACTTCCCGGGCAAATGAATGGTATGGATCTTTTAAAAGTGGCAAAGGAGATAAGTCCTGATACTCATTTGATTTTAATGACTGCCTATGGTTCAGAGGCTGTAAGGAAGGAAGCTGAAAAATTAGGTGTTGAGTCATACTTTGAAAAACCTTTTAAACTGAAAGAGTTTTTGTCAAGGGTTCTCACCATTCTCGGGGTCGAAACAAAGGAGGAGTGAAAAATGGCACTTATAGGCGATTTAAGAGATGTAAGAATTGAGGATATTTTAAAGTTTATAAAAAGGCTTTCCAAATCAGGTAAACTGATTATAGATGGTGCCACAAGAAAGGGTGAGATATATTTTACAAAGGGAATGATCGTTGCTGTTAAAAAACAGGGTGAGACTCTAAAAAAAGAACATCTTGAAGAAGAGGTTCTTGAACTTTTAAGACAGGATGAAGGAAGTTTTACCCTTGAACCCACAGAGGAACAGATAGATACAGTTTCTTTTATTGATCCAGATGAAGTTATTTTGAAATTGTAAAGAAGATTTTTACAATTGGCCATTCAAACAGAAAGATAGAAGATTTTATTTAAATACTTTTATATTATAAAATTAAAAACCTCTAATTGATAAAAATAGAGTTTTAGAAACTTAATATGAAAATTTTTGTTACAGGTGGAGAGCTTATTGCTAAAGGTGCAATAGATGCAGGAGTTAGATTTTTTGCTGGTTATCCTATAACACCTGCCTCAGTAATATATGAATCTATGATGAGGGGACTACCAGAACACGGGGGAGTTGCGATAGGTGCTTCTGATGAAATTTCTGCGATTTCCTATTGTATCGGTGCTTCTTTGAGGGGGATTAAATCAATGACAGCGACTTCAGGACCAGGATTTTCCCTTATGATTGAATCTCTTTCTTATGCTATTATGTCAGAGGTTCCTTTAACAATTGTTTTTGCACAGAGACTTGGTCCTGCAACGGGTGGTGCTACAACGAACTCTCAGGGTGACCTTTTATTTTCAGCTTTTTCAAGTTCAGGTAGTTATCCTTTACCGATTATCTCTCCCTCCAGATTGGAGGAAAGTTATGAATTTGCTATTCATGCTGTTAATATATCAGAGGTTTTAAGAACACCTACAATTCTATTAACAGAAAAGGAAATAACAATGACAAGGAAGAGTATGAGTTTAGATGCTTTAAAGAAACCTGAGGTTGTAGAGCGGAAATTTTTTAAGGGAGATAAAGAATTTAAAACATACAATTTCAAAGATTTGAAGGATATTCCAGAATTTTCACCAGTGGGAGGAGAGTTTATTACAAGATATACAGGAAGTGCTCATGATAAAATGGGTTTTTTAAAAAAGGATGACCCTGAAGTTATTGAAATCCTCTATCATTTAAGGGAAAAAGTTATAAAAAACATTGATAAGTTTTTCTTTTATGAATATTTTGAAAAAAATTCTGATATTTTAATTGTTTCTTATGGTATAACATCTGACTCTGTAAGGGAATTGGCGGAATCAGAAAAGGTAAGCTACTTAATTTTAAAAACTCTTTATCCTTTGAAGGAAGAATTTTTAAAATCAATTTTTGAGAGATATAAAAAGGTTATAGTTGTGGAGGAGAATGTTATGGGTAACCTTTACATTTTAATAAGACATCTTTTGGATGCAAAGGGTTATTCCTTTACAAAAATAGGTTCTTTGATATCACCCGGGGAAATAAAAAATTTTCTGGATTCAATATGAAGGATATTTTTGAAATTGTTGAAAAACCACAGAAATTTCCTTACTGCCCTGGGTGTGGTCATACTTCTATTGATATGGCTCTTGCAAGGGCGATTTATGAACTTAATCTTGAAAAGGAGGATGTTTTGGTTGTTTCAGATATAGGATGTGTAGGTCTTGTTGATAAACTTTTTAATGTTCACACTTTACATACATTACATGGTAGGTCAACTGCAGTGGCTGCTGGGGTAAAGATGGTTGATGAGGTTCTTTTTGAAAATAAATTAAAAACAATAGTTATGATAGGTGATGGAGGGGCAACTATAGGATTGCTTCATCTTGTTGAGGCAGCGAAATTAAATGTGGATATAACTGTTTTAATTCATAACAATTTTCTTTACGGGATGACAGGTGGTCAGCATTCTGGTTTAACTCCAAGGGAGTTTAAAACCTCAACAACGATAAGGGGGAATCCCTTTGAACCTTTAAGAATTATTGATATTCTGAAACATTCGGGTGCTTCCTTTTATGCAAGAACCTATTCTCAGGATCCGGGGTTAAAGGATATAATAAAGGGAGCTATTTCTCACAGGGGTTTTTCTGTTATTGAAATACTTGAACTTTGTACCGGTTATGCAACGCGATACAATGAGTTAAAAGGGAGCGATTTAAAAGTAATTCTTGAAAGTGCTGGTGGAAAGATTGGGGAAAAGGTTGAAAGGGAGGTTTTTGGTTTTTTATATAAAAATAAATTTTTTGATAAAAAGGGTGAATTTGAGTTTACAAAGGTTGACCTGGAGAAAAAGATAGAGCTTAAAGATCCATTAAGAATAGTTATAGCAGGTTCAGCGGGTGAAGGGGTTCAGTTTGCTTCTTCTCTTTTATGTATTTCTGGAATTTTAGGAGGGTTAAACGCAACACAGAAGAATGATAATCCAGTTACAGTGGGAAGTGGATTTTCTGTTTCTGAAATTATAATAAAGGATGGAAAAATTAACTATACTGGTATTGAAAGGCCTGATTATCTAATTATTACAAGTATGGATGGGTTAAAAAGGGTTAAGAATTTTTTAGATAGGGCAAGGAATGTCATTATAGATGAATCTTTAAGTGAAGATGAAAAATTTATCAGGGTTCCTTCGAGAAAATATATAAAAATAAAAGGGGGGGCAAATTATTTTTCCATAGGAGTTCTTTTGGGGAAATTTAATATATTTGAT
>CBFGJR010000012.1:0-5498 GCA_965649145.1 Caldifarciminota bacterium
CCCATAAAGATGCAAATATAAGTATAATTTTTTCAGATTTAAAATTAAAGGAAGAGCTAAAAGCCCTTGCATAACTCTTTGCGAAAATTCCAATTGGACCTCCAATTTTAACAATCTCTGAAAGATAGTCCTTACCAACATTTATTTCACCAATAAAATTCAAACCAAAAAGACCTATTACAAGAACAACAACCGTAGCAAGCATTCCCTCTGTAAACATAGAACCCGCACCTACAAAGAGACCCGATGTTTCTTTATCCAGTTGCTTACTTGAGGTTCCTGAGCAAACAAGTGAGTGAAAACCCGATAAAGAACCACAGGCGATAATAAGGGGAATTGCTGGCCAGAAAGGTGAATTTCTTCCTTCAATTGCAGGTGGAGAAAAATTTGTAAAAAGGGGAAAATTCATTGACCTAAAACTCAAAAAAACTGAAACTATTCCCATAAATAAACCAATCCACAGGAACCAGGCATTTATATAATCTCTTGGTTGAAGCAAAACCCACACAGGAAGAGAAGAAGCAAAAACAACATAAATAGAAAGAAAAATTAACCAGATTTGATAAGGTAATTTTAGCGGAAAAAGGAAGGAAATAAAAAATAAAAGGGGCATTAAAATAAGACCTATTATAGTCACAACAATATAATTTCCATTTAAAAATCTTAAAAGATAACCAAGAAATACTGCAAGTATAGTAAATAAAAGAAAGGAAGTTGCAACTTCAGGTTGTTTTGTAAATAAATTTGAAATAATTGAAGAGAAAGCCGCAAGAACAAGAATTAAAACAAAAAGAACAAAAAGGTCAAAGAAGATCTGAACCCTCCCACCCATAAGTTTTCCTGCTATCCACTGAATAGATTTACCCTCATATCTTACACTCGCCATAAGAGAAAGATAATCATGAACTTTACCGATAAAAACATTCCCTATCCATATCCATAAAAGGGGAAGACCGTATCCCCATATCATAGCAATTGCTGGTCCCACAATCGGACCAACACCAGCAATGGAAGCAAAGTGATGTCCAAAAAGAACAAGTTTTGGAGCAGGAACATAATCCACATCATCCCTTAATTTGATGGCAGGAGTTTCTCTCTCTGCATCTGCTTTAACTACTTTCTTTTCAAGTATTTTTCCGTAGGTAAAATAAAAAAATAAATAAATAATTCCACCGGTCAATAAAAGTAAACTTGCCATTTTGAATTATAAAACCTCTTACAATTTTGCTTCAAGAATATTTTTAAATAATTTATTAATTAAAGACCCTCTGGCGAAGAGAAGTATAAAAAGATAAAATTTTTCTTATAAACGGTAATATATTTTTAAAAATTTTATCCTCCATTTAACTGAAAGGTAAAAGAGAGATTTTTCCACATTCACCTTCCTCCATCAATTTCATAGCCTTATCTATATCTTCCATTTTTAAGGTATGAGTTATAACCTTTTTAAGGTCAAGACCTGATTCAAGAAGTTTATCAATCTTATACCAGGTAGAAAACATATCTCTCCCCGTTATTCCATAAATTCTTATATTCTTTAAAATTACTAAATTATTCAAATCTATATTCACCTTACCTTCAAAAATTCCAAGGAAAGATGCTCTTCCATGGGGTGAAAGACACTTTAAACCCTCTATAAGAGCCTTTTGATTTCCTGACATTTCTATAAGAACCTCAACACCTTCACCTCTTGTTTTTTCCATAATGAATTCATAAATATTTTCCTTTAAAGGATTTATAACATAATCTGCGCCCAATTCTTTTGCTTTTTTTATTCTATATTCTTTAACTTCTGACACAAATACAGGATAGGCACCAGAATGCTTTGCAACAAGTATAGCCATCATTCCAAGGGGTCCTGCACCGGTTATTAAAAGACTTTTACCAGAAACATCCTCTGATAAAACTGTGTCCACCGCATTACCAAAAGGTTCTTTTAAGGAAAGTACTTCTAAAGGTAAGTCAATTTCATTTTTCCATAGATTAAAAGCAGGAACCTTAACATATTCTGCGTAAGCACCATCCACATCAACTCCAAGAATTTTGGTGTTATAACAAACTCTATAGTTTCCCCTTTTACAGGCAGGACAGTTATGACATATAAAGTGGGATTCTACGGAAACAACATCACCCTTTTTATAATTTTTCACATCCTTACCAATTTCTACTATTTCACCTGCAACCTCATGACCTATAATTTTAGGAATTTCAAATTTTTCACTTATCCATTCATCCCACCTATATATATGTAAATCTGTTCCGCATATAGAACATCTCTTTACCTTTAATATAACTTCATCTCTTTCAGGAACAGGTTCTTTAACACTTTTTATCTCAAAACCTCTTCCCTTTTTAGTTTTAAGAATGGCTTTCATATTATCTTCAAGGAATAATACTGGTTGTAGCCCAGTATGAAAAGTCAAGAAGTATCCCGGGGAAAACTCCAAAAAATAAAATACCTGCCACACATATTATCATTGAAAGTTTAAGATTAAAGGGCATATTCGTTTTAAATTCAGATTCTGAATTTTCAATATAAAGCCTTTTTGCTACCATGAGATAGTAAAAAAGGGCTACAATTGTAAGTATCGCTCCCCATAAGGCAAGGTACCATAATCCGGCATGAACACCAGCAAGAAAAACATAGAGTTTTGCCCAGAAACCAGCAACAGGGGGAATTCCTCCAAGAGATAAAAGTATTATAAGCATTGAAAGAGAAAGTACCGGTGCCTTCTGTGCAAGACCTTTAAGATCATCAATATCTGTTTTATTAATGGTATTTCTGACAGTTTCAACAAAAAGAAAGGCTCCCATATTAGAAAAAAGATATGTAAAAAGGTAAAAGATAACCATACTAAGACCTTCTCTTGTTCCACAGGCTACCCCCACGAGTATGTATCCTATATGAGCAATACTGGAATAGGCAAGTAATCTTTTAAGATTTTTTTGAGGAAGGGCGAGAAGATTACCAATAAACATTGAGAAAAAGGAAAGAAGAATAATCAAAAGCAAAAGGTCACTTTTCACTGATGGCAAAACTTCAAAAATTATCCTAAAAATGGCAGCAAGACCAGCTGCTTTGGGTACAACTGATAAAAAGGCAACATAGGGTTCAGGTGCTCCCTGGTATGTATCCGGAAGCCAGGAATGGAAAGGAAAACTTGCTATTTTAAAACCTATACCTGAAATTAAGAAAATTATTCCAGCAGCAAAAAGTGGTGTAAAGTCACTTAAAAGGGATTTAATCTTTGTAAATTCAAGAAATCCTGAGGCACCATATATTAAAGAAATTCCAAAAAACATTATTCCTGCAGAAAAAGAACCCACAAGAAAGAACTTAAGACCCACTTCAGGTGCCAATTGGTCATATTTTCTTATTGCAGATAAAACATAAAGAGGAATGCTCATCAATTCAAAGGCTACAAAAAATAGAAGGAAGTTCTTAGAGGATACTAAGATGCTCATTCCGAGAAGTGAAGTTAAAATAAGTAAATAATATTCAGACTTTCTCTTTTGAAGTTCATTTTCCACATAGTGAATACTTCCAAGAATTCCAATCACTCCGGCGGAAAAGAATAAAAGTTTAAAGGAATAGGAAAACTCATCAAAATAAAAATCACCATAATAATTACCTACAAAATTTTTAAAGAAAATAAAAAGGAAGAGCCCCAAAAAAAGTAAAAGAAAATTGATATATCCAATTATTTTTCCTTTTTTTTCTTCAGGGACAATAAAATCCAGAATAAAGGTTAAACACATTAAAAAGATAATGTAAAGTTCAGGTAAGATTACTTTTATCATTTTTCCCCTCCTTTAAAATTTTGATAAAAATTCAATAACACTTGAATCAATAAATTTAACAAGTAGGAAAGGAAACATACCAAAAAGCATAAGGGTAAATGAAAGAATATAAAGGCTAACCCATTCAGGTCCCTTTGCATCAGAAAGGTCATGCCAGTTTTTCTCATCAAAGGGACCATAAAAAATAATTTTTAAAAATCTTAAAACATAAACAGCAGTTATAAAAGTTCCTGTTATCGCTGCCAAAAACCAGGCAAAATTGCCCGATTTAACAGCTCCTATAAAAACAAGAACTTCTGCTACAAAACCTGATAAACCTGGTAAACCGAGGGAGGTTAAACCTGCAATTGTAAAAGCAGTTGCAATTCCTGGCATTTTCTTACCAAACCCCCCCATTTTTAGTATATTTCTTGTATGGGATTTCTCATATACAAGACCAACAAGAGCAAACAAAAGTCCTGTCATAATACCATGAGAAAACATCTGAAATACTGCTCCATTGAGTCCCCATTCATGAAGAGTCGCAAGACCAAGCATTACATAGCCCATATGGGAAACAGAAGAATAGGCGACAATATATTTCAAATCAAACTGATTCATTGCTGAAAGGGCTCCGTAAACAATATTAATGCAGGCAATTAATCCAACAAGCCACACATAGTCAGAAGCACCCTGTGGGAAAAGTCCCCATCCCCATCTCATTGCTCCATATGCTCCAAGTTTCATCAGAACACCGGCATGAAGCATTGAAACAGCAGTTGGAGCAGCAGCATGACCATCAGGTGACCAGGTATGAAGTGGGAAAACACCCGCAAGAACACCAAAGCCTATGTAAAATGTTAAAAATAGAATTCTTTGTAATTCAAGTGAGTAATATTTTGTGCTCAACTCAGTATAGGAAAAGGTATTTCCACCTTGAAAATAGAGAACAAGCATTCCAACAAGGATAAAGGCAGAACCAAGCAAAAGGTAAAGTGTTAGTTTAGCAGCAGCATATTCTTTTGTTCCAAGTGTAACATTCCTCATAGCTGTATCAACCGGTCTCATTATGTATTGGATGATGTTATTGGGCGGAATTTTAGGTTTTAAATCTGCTCCTGTTCCCCAGATACCTATTAAAAGATACATTGGTAAAACAGCAATTTCGTAAAAGAGGAAGAAGATGAAAAAGTCAAGGGATGAAAAGACACCAAAAACACCTGTGACAAGAACGAAAAGGAGAATATAAAATTCCTGGGACCTGAAAGGAATTGTCCAGGATGCAAAGGTTCCGGTGAATATTATAAGTCCTGTTAAAAGTAAAAGGGAGAGGGAGACACCATCTGCTCCGAGATAGTAAGAGATTCCGAGTGCTTTAACAAGGGGAATTTGTTCAACAAACTGGAAACCACCTTTTTTGAAATCATATAAGAAAAAAAGGAGTATAGAAAAGAAGAGAGAGATTCCGGAGAAAATGCTTGCAGTAATTCTGACGAGGAGAGGTTTTCTCCTCATAAATAGCATCAAGAAAGCACCTATAAATGGTGAAAAAATAATTATTGATAAAAATGGGAATTTCATTATTTTTATTTTTATTAAAATTATAAATATTGGAGTTGAACCCTTTTAATTATAAAATAATTTTTTAGAAAAATCAATAACTTAATCATCCAAATATAAGTTCTTTAACCTTGAGTCCCAAAAGTTTTAAACATAAT
>CBFGJR010000013.1:0-5359 GCA_965649145.1 Caldifarciminota bacterium
CCACCAATAAGTCCGAGAACTACTTTATTTCCTCCCAATGATAAATCTATAAATATTTTTTCAATTAATTCCATATGAAAAATTATAAGTAAAAAACATATACTTAACAAAATGAACCTGAGTGTAAAACTAATTACAACAATTTTATTTGCAATTTTTTTAATTTATTTAAAAAATTCCACACTTTTTTATTTTATTCTAATCCTTTTCACCTTTTTTTTAATTTATATTTTTTTTATGGATTTTTATTACAAGAAAAATCTTTACGAATTTATTGCTTATATCATAAATAAAAAAAATCTTCCACCCAAAATAAAAAAATTAAAGGGCATATTTAAAGGTTTAGATGAACTTATAATAATGTTATACGATGAAATTTTACTCAAAAATTATGAATTAAGAGAGATTGCCTTCAGAGACCCACTAACAAAATTTTATAACCTTCTCTATCTTGAAGAACATCTTAAAGATATTTTAAGCACTTTTAATGAAAGTAATATCCCTGTTTTTATGATTGATATAGATTACTTTAAAAAAATAAATGATAATTTTGGCCATCTGCAAGGTGACCATTACTTAAGGGAGTTTTCAAATGAAATTAGAAATCTATTAAGGAAAACAAAAAATATTATTTTCAGATACGGAGGTGATGAATTTGTTATATTTTTTGATGAACCCTTTGAAAAGGCTAAAGAAATAATGGAAAATTTGAGAAAATATTTTGAAAATAAGGAATTTTTAATAGAAGGGAAAAAAATTAAAACCACTTTAAGCATTGGTGGAGAGAATTTTAACTGGGAAGAAATAAAAGATATTGAAAACATATTAAAAAAACTGGACTACAAACTATATAAGGCAAAAGAAAAAAGGAATACTCTTTACATTTGAAAAAAAATTTAAAGTTATAGTATCTTATAGAAAAGGAGAGGTGCCCGAGCTGGCCGAAGGGGCACGACTGGAAATCGTGCAGGCCCCCAAAAGGGGTCTCGCGGGTTCAAATCCCGCCCTCTCCGCTTAACTTTAAAATGAATTTTTTTTTACTTTTTCTTTTTTTTCAAACTACAATAAATTTTTACTATAGAACACCTTTAAATTCCCTTTATTTCCTTAACAAAGGATTTTTAGATGTATCTCAGGGTGAAGGTATTATCGGTGAAAATTCTAATCCTGCTTCCTTGCATTTTGGAGCAAAAAATGAACTCGCGATATTCGGCAGTTCGGGATTTAAAACTGAAATAGACTTTAATATCCCCCTTGGAATTGACTCCATAGGAGGAACTGAAATTCCCAAACAGAAAATACCTTTAAAACTTATAGTAGAAGATAGAGGAGGAATGGATTTTTTAGGAGCAAAAACAAAAATAGGTTTAATAGATTTAGGAATATGCTATTATAACGAAGAAATCTATGGAGCAAACCTTGATTTAAATTATTTAAACAACATTACCTTAGACATAAAAATAAGAGATTATTTATCTAAGGAAGACCACCCTGATATACCCCAGAATGTCACAATACCTGTAAACATAAAATTACAGGGTGATGGAAGCCTAAATTTTAATGGAAATGGCGCCCTAAAAAGCTCACTTTCTCCTTTTAGTATAGGTGCATCTTTTGGACTTGGAAATATTGGGCTGGGAGCAGGAATTAATATAAAAAGATACTCAGGTAAAGCTGACCTTAACTATGACATAAAGGGAGATTTTCAAAACATAACATTAAAAATTGATTCTACATTTAATGATAACCGTGGAAAAAAATGGAATGTAAATGTAAGCATAAATGGACCCTTTAAGGATAGAATTTTTAAAGATAAAATACAGGGTGATTTTTCCGGTACACAATTTGGAGTTGTTCTCGGTGCCAAAGTTCAGGCTCCTTTAATAACAGCAGGATTCTCATTTAATTATAATTTCCCCTTCACTCTTTCAGGTGGGATTCAGGGACTCTATTCTTACATTGATGGAATAAGCAGTTATCTCATTGACCCAAATAAAATAACTGTAGATACCACAAATAGAACAATAACAGGTACAGTTAATATTGATTCAGTAAAATTTTTTTATAATAATCAAGAACACGAAATTTTAAGAACAACTCTTAAATTTCCAGGACTTTTAGGACTTAATGCAGGATTAAATCTAAATCTTTTAATAATAAACTTAAACCTTGCTGGTGGAATTGATTTACCTCAAGGCAGTTATGCCTTTGGTAAAGCCTACTTTACAGTATCTTCAGGTTTTGGAGCAGGTCCACTTCACATAAATTATGGAAGTGTCTTTTCCTGGAGATATCTGAAATATGAAGATTATTACCTTTTTACTCCACCCAATGTAACTTTTGGGGCAGGTTCATCCTTTAACCTTCCCTTTTTCTCTTTATACCTTGGTGCGAGGACAACACCTTTATTAGGAGTTCTTTCAGGTATAGAGAAAATAGGTGGAGAAGGAAAAAGATTTGTAAATCCATTAAAAACTTTTGCCTTAAATTTTGGACTTAAAATTAAAATTTAATGAAAAATTTTCAGGAAGAGTATGAAATAAGAAAAAATAAGATTGAAGAAAATCTATTAAAATTCATTTCTTTAGAAAATGTTGCTTCCCCTCTGAAAGAAGCAATGCAGCACCTTATACTTGCAGGCGGAAAAAGAATTAGACCTATAGTAGCCTATGAAACTTACAGAATATGCGGGGGAAAAGAAGAGGAAGAAATTTTGTTCCCATGCTGTGCAATTGAAATTGTTCATACATTTACATTAATACATGATGATTTACCACCAATTGATAATGATGATTTAAGAAGAGGTGTTCCAACAGTTCATAAAGCCTATGGAGAAGATATTGCCATTCTGGCAGGGGATGCCCTTTTTATTTACGGAATAGAAGTATTTTTGAAATCAAAATCAGAACCTGATAGATTGTTAAGGGCTTTAAATTCCCTTGTAAAAGCACTTGGTCCAAAGGGAGTAATTGAAGGAGAGGTTTTAGATATAAAAGGAGAAAAAATGGAACCAGAAGAAAATTATCTAAAAAGAATCCATTTAGAAAAAACAGCAATATTTTTTTCTTCCTGCCTTGAAATAGGAGCAATACTTGCAAATGCAAAAAAGGAAGAAATATCGAAGTTCAAAGAGATAGGATTAGAAATGGGAATGGCTTTTCAGATACAGGATGATATTCTTGATTTAACCGGTGATAAAGAAAAAATGGGGAAAAAGGTTAAAAAGGATATAAATAAAATGACCTTTGTAAAAGTTTTCGGGCTTGAAAAATCAATTGAAATTGCAAAATCTCATATTGATAGGGCAAAATTTATTCTTGATAGTTTACCCTACGATACCACCTTTTTAAAAAATTTATGCGATTTTATAATAAAAAGAACCTTTTAATAACTTTAATTATTCTTACACCACTTTTTGCTCAGGATATTGAAGAAGAAGAGCTAAATGAACCACTTATTGAAGAAATATATGAAAAAGAATTTATAAAATTAAATATAAACAAAGCTGAATATAATGAAATTTTAGACATACCGGGAATATCAAAGGACCTTGCAAAAAAAATTATAGAAGAAAGAAAAAATGGATTTTTTATTGATTTTAAGGATTTTAAAGAAAGATTAAATCTATCACCGGAATATGATTATCTTGAAAATTACCTTGACTTTAACATTTTTATTTTTAATTTTTATCAGGAAACAAAGGGCTCCTATAATGATAAATATGGGGAAAATAAATTCTATAGAAGTGTTAAGGGAAAATTAAAAGGACTCTACTCTGTTTTTGATTTTGGGATTACACATTATAATTTCAGTGATATTGATAAATTTTATGGTGAGATTAAATATAAGGGATTAAGCATTATCCTGGGTGATTATCTTTTTGAATTCGGTAAGGGACTTTTGTTTGGAAAATATTATGCCTTTTCCCCTGAATTATTTTATTTACCATCAAATTTAAAAAGACTTGAACCCCGTATTTCATACTCAAGAAACATAGGAATAAGGGGAGGTGCTCTTTCTTATAGAAATTTTGATGCAGGTTTTGCTTTTGAAAAGGATACTTTCTACACATTTTTTTTATCTTTCCCCCTTGAAAGATTTCAAATCTTCCCGCTAATTGGTTTTCTTAAGAGTTTGAAAGAAAATAAAAATTTGCCCTTTGTCTCTCTAACCGGTTCAATATTTGGCCCCTTATATCTTTTTTATGAAACAGGTTTCATTAATAAAAAAATATTTTTTTATTCAGGAATAAGAAAAATTTACGATTTTTCAAGATTATTTATATTTATCTATTCTCTCCCTCAGGACCATATAAACTATTTTAATACAAAATTTGACTTTAAAAGAGAAGGTAAAAATGAGTATGGATTAGGAGTAAGGTGGGAAGGAAGATTTAAAAGAATTCTTTTAAGGATTGATGAAAGAATTTTTTTAAAATCTGAAAAAACCGGGGGTTATGAAAGTTACATAAGGGGGTCTTTAAAATTAAATAAACCTTTCACTTATTTCTTTGAAATAAAAGATAGAAAAACAAGTATTCATAGATTGAGATTTAAAAATGAATTGAATCACAAAACAAAGGATTTTGAAATAAGCTATAAACTCTACTTTGAATGGGATAATTACCTTTCAACATCCCCAGGAGTACTCGGTGGAATTGAACTTCAAAAGGGTATATTCTTTACAGGAATTTACAGTTTTAATATTAATGACTATGATAAAAGAATATATGTATATGAAGTAGAGCCACCCTCTTCTTTTTATTTAGAGCCACTTTATGGAAATGGAAGCAGGTTATATTTAGGAGTAAAGATTAAATCTGAGATGTTTTATATCATAACAAAGTACAGTGAAAATATCTCAGATAGAGTTTTACCTGATAGAAGGTTAATTTTTATCATTACTTTAAAAAGCTATTAAAGAAGTACTTTTTATAAAAAGAGAAAAGGGGGTAGTGTTAAGAACTATAAATTTTAAAGAAAGTTCTTTAATTTTTAAATTTTTCTCTGAAAAATCCGGTGGAGTTAAAATAATAGGCTTTGGTGTAAGAAGGACTACAAACCCGTATAAAGGAATTATAAACACAGGAAACTTGGTTGAAATAATATACCATAAAAAGGAAACCTCAGAGTTCGGAAAAATGAGAGAAGTAAAACTTTTATGGAAACCTGAAAAAATTTTTACTGATTATAAAAAATTCCTTATCTCTTGCTTTTTACTTGAAAAAATTGAAAAGTATATAGGAGAAAATACAGGATTCTCTTCAATATACAACTTTACTCTTTCTTTTTTAAAGGAACTCAATTTTCTCTCAGGAGTCAATAAAAATGTTCTTTTATCTTTACTTATGAAATTTCTG
>CBFGJR010000014.1:0-5342 GCA_965649145.1 Caldifarciminota bacterium
ATTCTCAATAAGCCTTCATAATCCTTGGGAAATACAGGTTTTGAGAAAGGAATTTTTCCAGCTATTTTTTTTATTTTTTCCTGACTATTAAATTTATATTTTTCAATCAACTTTTTAAGACCTCTTAAATTGTTATTTTTCCCATAAAAACCTGTTCCTATTCCGACTTCATTCTTATGAAAAAAAACCCATCCATAAAAAGGCTTAAAATCATCACCAAAATGAAAATGCAAATAATCATCATCTAAATTATTTTTTCTAAACCTGAATTCCAAAGCAATTATCTTCTTTATCCCAGGATAATCAATACCTTCAATTCCTTCATAAGGACCGGTTGCTAAAACTATAAACTTAGAATAATACTCGTTTTTATTAGAAATTACTTTAAAATAATTTTCAATCTTTTTGATACACATAACCTTTTCATTAATTTTTATTTCTGTTCCCTTTTCAGAAGATAAGTCTGCGAGGTATCTGTCAAATTTATTTCTTTTAATGAGGTATCCTTCAATTGGGAAAATCATGTAGTATCCTTTTGGGGTGAAGGTTTTTGACCCTTTTATTTTTCTATCTATGAAAAAGTCTTCTTTTTTTATTTTATTTTCTTCAAAAGCAAATTCTGATAATCCTTCTCCGCATTGAACAGGTTCCCCAATTTCTTTCTTTTTTTCAATTAAAAGGGTTTTTATCCCCTTTTCAGAAAGTTTGAGGGAAGAAAAAGAGCCAGAAGGTCCTGCACCTATTACAATTACATCGTAAATTTTGTTTAATTTCATATTATTAAATTATAATCTACTTATGAAAAAATTTTTTATCTTTTTTATTTTATTTTCCTGTTATAAATCCCATTATTTTGAAAATGTTGTTTTAAAAGAGGGTTTTTTTGAATCAAAATTTAAAAAATTTGAAGATGAAAAAATTATCTCAAAACTAAAAAGTAAAATTGAAAAAAGCCCATATATATTTAAAAAGATTTTAAATCTCCTTTCCCTTGAAAATTTAGACCAGACTAATTTTAAATATTTTTTTTCTTCAATAAGTGAAGATAAAAAGAAAATTATTCTTATTTATTTTTTAAAACTTGAAGACCCTGTTTATCATGGTATAAGAGTTGAATTTGTTTATAATAAAGAAAATAAAAGTTTTGAAATTATATATTACCGTAAGGTTCCCTTTGATTAGTCTGCTATAAATTTTCCCTTTTTGTTAAAGAGTTTTGTTTCTATTTTAAAGAAGTAAACCCCTTTTACAGCAGGTTTGAACCAGTATTTTTCACCCTTTTTCAAGTATACAAAATCCTCTTTAATCTTTCTTCCATTTGCGTCAAAAATTCTGATTTTGTAGTTGTCTGTTAATTTTGATTTTATTGATAGAAACTTAACTGTATTAACTTCTGGAAAAACATATTCCCTTAAAATATCCGAGCCCTTTTCATTAATACTCACCTGAGGGCAATCCGCAAAATATGGCGCCTTTTTTGCAACAACAGATACATCATCAATATAAATCCCATCATCAGTAACCCAAGTATCACTCCAGAGTCTGAACCTTATATAAACCTGACTTCCCTTATAAGGTGTTAAATCAAGAACTACCTTTTTCCAGGTTGTTTGTGAGCCGGTAAAAGAAGTAAGAGAAGTCCAGTTTGTTCCATTTTGAGAAACTTCTGCATAAGCGAAATCACATCCAGATTCAATTGAATACCTTGTCCAGAATATAAGTTTAACTGAATCATAAGCGGAACTTAAATTAATTGGTGAAGCTGTTCTTATCCAGGTATTGATATTATTACCATAATTTCCATTCCCATCACTGAGGCAGTAAGTTCCTGAATGCGGATAAGATGTTGTTCTTGTCCAGTTCTGAGGGGTTCCTCCCTGAACCCAGTTAGAGAGTCCTGTTTCAAAACCATCTTGAAATAAAGTTACAGGTTGGAGATTACTTATATAAAAACTGAAAGTTCTTGAATATCCCGGGTTACCCTGAACAGTTAGATTTAGGGGTAGTGCAGAGGTGTCAGGAAAAGAATCATGAACAACCAGTTTAAAGGGAATTGAATTTGAAACACCATTGGAAGGAAATGAGGGTATGTCAGGAAAGTTTATAAGGGAATCAATGACTTTAGCACATGTTCCAGTGCTTTTTAAAAGACCTTTTGCATTTGTAATGTTCCCGTTTACTCCAAGATTTCTTAACCAGAAGGTTAAGCTTAATGTATCTCCTGCGTTAATTATTTTCTCTCCGTTCTGGTCAACAAAATTAAATGAGTCAATTACAACATAGTGTCCAGCAGCCTTTAATACAAACATATTCATTGGCAGATTTTCGTTTATCTGTTCTATTATTATATTTGTATCAGGTTGCCAAAAGTCTTCTCCAACTTCAGGTGTGAATGCTAAAATCTTTGGTTTTTCACTCTGTTCCCCATACATCCAGTCATCAGAATCTCCATTTGCTGTATATAAAAGTTCCCAGGGAGTTCCATATGTATAACCACTTTTTTGTGTCATTACAATACTCATTGCCCTGAATAAAGGGTCGTCAGGGGTGTAATATGTGTCATAACCCCAGGGGAAAAGTAAAAGATTGGAATAGGAATGGTAATTAAGTGCAATTACAGGTTTAATTGAATCACATAACGCTCTCATTGCCTGTGTTTCAGGCTCTGAAAAAGGAGATGGACCCCTATAAATCTCAGAACTTGGGTCAGGTGAAGAACCTATATCGTCATATCCCCACTTATAACCGTAATTTCTATTTAAATCTACGCCGTATATTCCTCCACCATTATTTCTTCTATTTTTTCTCCATGAACCATCTGAGAGGATTTCATTATAAACATAGCCATCAGGATTAACTACTGGAACAATCCATAGTTCCCTATTTTCAATTAACCATGTTATATCAGGGTCTGTTCCATATCTATTTAAAAGGTATTTAGCGAATTCAATGACAATTGAGCATCCGATAGGTTCCCTTGCATGGTGTACACCTGTCAATAAAAGGGCTGGTTCATTTTCATTTTGATTAGGATTATCTGAAATTTTCATAGCATAAATGATTCTTCCTTCCCAGGTTGTTCCTATATTTAAAGGTGCTGTTGTTAGATTCGGGAAATTGTTATGTATTGTATTTAGAGCACTAACTGCTTCTGAATAGGTATAATAAGGTCCGAAATTTATTTTATTTTGTATCTTATTCTTAAAATCTTCAGCAAGGTCTGGAATTTTTGTGATATAATCAATTCTATTTTCTTTAAGAAAATCTAAGATTTTTTTATCACATACACCTTCAAGTAATCCTTTTTTTCTGTCATATCTTTTTATTTCCTGTAAACCATTTTTAAGAAGGTAGGGAACAAAATCTTCCGAGGGAATAAAAATCTGGAGGATTGTTTGGTTTGAAGAATAGATTAAAAGTGAAAGGATTAAACTTAACATTTTAAAAATTAATTTTGAAAGGGAATTGAACCCTGGGTTTTAAATTTTTATTTTACCAATAAAACCTTTACATTCTTTTTAAAGTTTCCGTTTGAGAATTTAATAAAGTATATTCCTGAGCCAAGTTTCCTGCCCTTTTTATCCTTTGCTTCCCATGTGTAATTAACAGTCTGCGGTGAGTTCCCTGCTTTGAATGTTTCCTCTTTTATTAATCTTCCTGTTGAGTTATAAATTTTTATTTCAGCATCTCTGTATGGTTCAAGAAGGAAAATGAAATTAATTTTATCCTTAAATACAGGTGATGAAAACTTGAAATAGGGTTTAAGGGAAATCTCTTTCTCCTTAATCTCTGTGGCTGGAGCACCTACTTCAATTGATAAAAGAGAAGGTTCATCATTTTTTCTGTAAAGAAGTGTTTTTACCCTTATTTTACTATAAGTATTTGTAGCAAGGGATTCAAGGGATAAAATTCCTTTTTTTAAGTTTGTGAAGAAACCAGTTGAGTTGCCGGGTAAATCAGCATCAGGTACAAGTTGCCATACACTTCCATTAAAATATTCTATTTGAATTCCAATAGAATCCTGAGAAGTTCCCTTTTCCCAGAGCGCATATCCCCAGTTGCTTTTAGGGTATGTGTTCTGGAAATCCTCAAAGTTAATAGAAGGTGTTAAAACATAACCTTCATTATTTTGATATGTGTAATTATAAGATAAAGATACATTATCAATAGCACATGCCCATCCCCAGTGGTTGGTAGAAGATTCGTCATGATATCTCCATCTTAATTGTACTGAATCTCTCGGTAAAAATGAAGAAAGGTCAATGTTTTCATTTCCTGACCCACTTGAGGTATAAGATTTGATTGTATACCATGGACTCCATGTCCCGCTTGAGAAAAATCTTACATGAAATTCAAATGTTTCTCCTGTTTGCCAGACCCTGAATCCGTATCCATACTTAACAAAAAGTTGCACTGCTTGAGAAGGAACTGGAATTTTTGGTGAAACTATATCCTCATTATAGTTTATAACACCATCACCAGCATCATCGTCAGAATAAAAGGCATATTGTGTTCCATAGTTGGGTGGAGTGTATGAACCTAAATCTGTTGTAGTACCTGCCAACCACTTAATTCCGTCATTATTACCATCAACTACTGACCAGTTAGAAGGTATACCAGTTTCAAAATTTACAAAAAGTAATGTATCTTCAATATAACCGTAAGGTAAAAGCTTTATACTATCTCCTACAATTTGTGTTCCATAAAAGGTATTGTATTTAAATTGTGCTCCTTTTGTTTGGAACCATGAACTGAAATTGGAAGGAAGGGTGGTATCAATTGTAAAAGAACTCTTTGGAGTGAGTTGTGACCAATAACCTGATGAAGTTGTATCTCTTGCTTTTACCATAAACCAGTAAGTTTCCCCCTGATTTAAGGATACTGGAAGGGCAAATTGTACTAATTGACCACTTGGCATTGGGGGAGTTAGGGCACTATCCTTTGGGGCAAAACTTGTATCAGTTGACCAGTAAATTTTGTAAATAATATCATCACCTTGAGGGTCAGTTGAGGTGAATTTGAAAACTGGATTTAAATCAGGTAATTTTGCAAAATTGTAAGGACTCAGCACTGTTGGTTTCTGGGGAGCCCCAGGTAAAGGTGTTGCATTTATTGTTAAAAGACAATCAATTCTTCCTGCACCGTAATCGTTATCCTTACCAGGATTTCCAAGGTCAACAACCCCGTATAACTCTATAACAGAATCAATCATCCTTGGAGTTAGTTCAGGATTTTTTGAGAGCATAAGAGCAACAAGACCTGCAACATGCGGGGTTGCCATTGAAGTTCCATCCCAGCATGTTGCATAACCATTATCACTTCCATTACTCAAAGATGTTATA
>CBFGJR010000015.1:0-3320 GCA_965649145.1 Caldifarciminota bacterium
AAAAGAATTGAAATTATTAAAAATAAGACAAAGCATTTTAAAAATTTTGTAAAGGAATTTTATCTATGGTTCAATTTATTAAAGGCTTTTAGATTTGTAAGATTTTATACCAATAAAACAGAAAAAAGGATTATCCTTCTGGAAAGTGTCAGAGAATTAATAAAAGAAATAGGAAAAGGGGATGAAATCCATAAAGAACTTTCACCTTATAATTTACTTTTATATTTAAGAAACCATGACAAAAAAAATGCTTTTAAAAATATTAATATGTTTAATGAATTTTATAAAAAATGGATGAGGGTTTAATTTTAGCCCTTTCAGGAGTTTTTTTATGGTCAACGGTTGCCACTGCTTTCAAATTAACATTAAGATACACAGATTTCAAAAATATGCTTTTCTATTCTTCTCTTACTTCTTTTTTAATTCTTTTTTTGATAACGATAAGTAAGAATAAAAAAAATTTCACAATTAAATCAAAGAAGGAAATTTTAAATTCCCTTTTTCTTGGTTTTTTGAATCCTTATCTTTATTATTTAATTTTATTTAAATCTTATTCTCTTTTAAAGGCTCAGATAGCACAGCCCTTAAATTATACCTGGCCTATTGTTCTATCAATCTTTTCTGCTTTAATTCTTAAAAGTAAAATAAAAAAAATTAATATTTTATCCCTTTTGATAAGTTTTTCAGGAGTTATTATCATAATGGCAGAAGGTAATATTTTTAAAATAAAAATTCAAGAACCACTCGGGGCTTTTCTTGCAATATCAAGTTCTTTTATATTCGCTCTATACTGGATTTTTAACTTAAAGGATAAAAGAGAAGAAGCTGAAAAACTCACTTTGAATTTCTTTTTTGGATTTATTTATATACTGATAACCCAATTTTTTACAGGTTCTTTAAAAATAATAAATTTTAAAGGTCTTTTAGGCTCAATTTATATTGGTTTATTTGAGATGGGGATAACATTTTTAATCTGGTTAAAAGCCTTGAGAAAATCAAAGAATATTGCTCTGACATCAAACATAATTTATTTATCTCCTTTTCTCTCTTTATTTTTTATCAACATAATATTGAAAGAGAAAATTTTAATAAGCACATTTATTGGGTTAATTTTAATAGTTTCAGGAATTATCCTAAACAGGTTAAAAACACAATAATTTTTATTGAATGTCTTCCCTGCTCTTCAATCCCTTTTTCCTTTTATCATAACTTTCAATATTCATTTCCTTTCTCAATTTACAGACCTCTCTTCTTGTTATATCAACCCCTTTTTCAAACTTTATTATTTCCCTTATTTCCTCATCAGTTAATGGGGAATCAGGTGATTCTTTTTCTATTAATTCTTTTATGATTTTTTTTACCTCATCTCTATCAAATGTTTCTCCTCTCTTTGTTCTTAATCCCCTTGGAAAGAAAAACTTTAATTCAAAAATTCCCCTCGGTGTCGCTACATATTTACCTGTTATAATCCTATGCAATGCAGAAACAGATATATTCAATTTTTTGGAAGCATCAGTTTGAGATATTGGCTTTAACTTACCTTCTGAACTCATTAAAAAATCCCTCTGATAATCAATAATAAAATTTAAAACTTTTTCTACTCTCCTTCTCCTCTCATTTAAAAGTTCAAAAAGTTCCATTGCTTTTCTTGCATAATCCTTTATAAACTTTTTAACCTCAGAAGGGGTATTTTCATCCTCAAGCATCCTTAAATAAGTTTGATTCAATCTTATTTCAGGAATAATATCTCTAACTTCCTCAAATACAAGTTCATTATTCCTTAATTTTATCACATACTCTGGAATTACATACTCTGGCTCTTCCTCTGAATATATTCGGCCGGGTCTCATGTTGAGTTTTCTTATCAATATAAGCGCTTCCTCAACCTCTTCAACAGGCTTTTTTATTTCAGCTGCAATTTCCTCTTTTGATTTAATCAGTATATCAAAATGATTCTTAACAAGTTCATAGGCAAGGGTATCCTCCATTTTTCTCACTTCAAGTTGACATAAAATAGATTCCCTTATATTTCTTGAACCAACACCAACAGGGTCAAGTTTCATTATCTCCCTTCTTATTTCCTCAAGTTTAACTCTATCTACCTTTAACTCTTCTGCAATTTTATCAAGGTCTTCCTCTATAAAACCATCATTATTTATATAATCGATAAGTTTTAAGGCTATTTCCCTTTCTTCTTCATTTCTGAAAGTAAATTCTATTTGAAAGTTTAGCCTCTCATAAAGGGAAGGACCCTTTGAGGGAATCAGTGATAAATAATCTTCTTCCTCCTCTTCCTCTCCCCTTTTTCTCCTTTCGTAATATTCTGGCTCCGAAAAAATCTGAAAAAACTCTTTTAATTCAAAATCATCCCTCTCCCTTTCTACTTCTTTAAGTCTTTTTTCCCTTTTTTCAAGTAAAAAATTATTCTCTATTTCATGATTTAAATATTCTCTTAATTCAATAAGATTTAAGGAACATACCTTTGCTATCTGCAATAATCTTGGAATAAGAATTGTTTTTAACCTTAAATCTTGTCTTAATTTAATTTCTTCCTTCATAATTTAAATTTTTCACCAAGGTAAACCTTTCTAACCGTCTCATTAGTAACAAGTTCATCTGATTTTCCGGAAATTAAAACCCTACCTTCATATATTATGTAAGCTCTATCCGTAATTTCAAGTGTCTCCCTCACATTATGGTCAGTTATTAAAACACCGATATCTTCATTTTTTAAAGATAAAACAATAGATTGTATCTCCTCCCTTGTTTTAGGGTCTATACCCGTAAAAGGTTCATCAAGTAATAAAAATTTTGGTTCAAGAACAAGGGCTCTTGCCACCTCAAGACGCCTCCTTTCTCCTCCTGAAAGCATATAAACTTTAGAATCCCTTAAATGAAAAATTCCCATTTTTCTTAAAACCTCCTCTGTTTTCTTTTTGGCGACACTCTCTTTATATCCCCTCATCTGAAGAATTCCATAAATATTATCAAAAACACTTAATTTTTTAAAAACTGATGGTTCCTGTGGTAAATAGGTAATACCCATTCTTGCTCTTTTATACATGGGTAAATCCGTTATATCAAGGCTCTCAATAAAAACTCTACCTTCATTGGGTTTTATAACACCAGAAATCATATAAAATGTCGTTGTCTTTCCTGCTCCATTTGGACCCAGGAGCCCTACAATTTCACCTTTTTTTAATTCAATAGAGACATTATTCACAACTCTTCTTTTTCTATAAATTTTTACAAGCCCCTCTGTTCTTAAAATCATCTTTTTATTTCCCCCTCTATTTTCTTACCCCCTGAAACTTCTTTTA
>CBFGJR010000015.1:3330-5327 GCA_965649145.1 Caldifarciminota bacterium
TACCCTCAAAGAATCATCAAGAAAAATAAGAAGAAAATCAGAATAAAGATAAAGGGTATCTTTTTTATCTGATACAGTTTTTAAAAAACTTTTATTTTTTGAAAGAATTCTTTTCAATTTTCTGTTTTCAAGTAAAACCTCAATACTTTTACCTTTTAATTTGCTATCTTTTGCAACTAAAAGAGGTTCTTTGCCCTTAAGTTTAATGTTATCACTTTCCCACAAAAGTGTATCACAAAAACCATTAAATTCCTTAGAAAATATACTTACATTTTCTGTTATATAAAAAGTTTTATTTAAAATTAATAGTTTTTTACCCTTTATATTAACTGTATCTTTTTCCTCAAAAATTTTAATATCTGTGAGAGAATCAATTCTTCCTCTTTTTTTACCTGTTAAATAAACCATTTTAAATCCCTCAATTTCAATATTTCTCATTTTATCTTTTATGAAAACCCTTTTATCAGTAAAAGCTGAATCTTTCAAGTCACTATAAAAAACCTTATCTGTTTTTATCATATACGTATCACTTTCTATCTTTACATTTTTTTCGAAAATTGCGAAAGAATTTATGAAATTATAAAAAACTTTGTCTGAAAAGATATTCAATTTTTTTGATTCAACTTTAATATTTTTATAAAGGTAAGCAGAATCAAGATTGTCACTTTCAAAAAGTAAAGCAGAATCAGCCCTAATTTCGAAATTCTCACCCTTAACATTACAATCACCTCTTGCATTTATAATCCTTCCCTTTTCATAAACTTCAACCCATACTTCCTTAGCACTGTAATTTATCTCAGAAAAAAGAATACATAAAAAAAATATCATTTTGAAATTCCCTCTACTTTACCAAATATTTTTATCTTTTTGAATGGCTTTTTACTTTCAAAACCTTTTCCTCTTATATATTTTCCTTTCTGGAATAATTTACATTCAGACTCACTCCTTATAATACCCTCATTGAACTTATAAATAAGATAAGATGTCCAGAGTGTATCACCTTCATAATTAAAGAGAATAACATTACCTTTTAATTCAACAATACCATTTTCTGAATAATTTCCAGAATCAGCTTTTATATATGTGCTTTTAATTCCTTTATCATAAATAATGATATCAAGTTTTTTAGCCTTTAAAATTTTCTCCTTTGAAACAATATCTTCTGAAAAAAGTTCAAATATTTTATCTTTTTCCTTATATTCAACAATTTTAACTTTTTTAATCTCTTCGAGATTTTCATCTATTTTAATTTCTTCCTTTTTATTTTCCTCTGAACAGAAAAAAAATAATATAAAAAAAATTATCAGAATCTTTGATGGATCCATACCCATTGCCATGGTTTTCTTTTTATCCATGTTTCAAATTTTTGATAAATATTCTGTAAATCATATTTTAAATTATAACTCAAAGTAATATCCTCAATATAAATAATTTCCTTTCCATTCTCACTTTCACATCTCATCAAAATAACCTCAGGTTTAATTTTATAAGCAATTTCAAGGGGTCCCACAGGTGCTTCAACTTTTCTTCCCAAAAAATCTACTCTTATTCTTTTAGAACCCTGCCTTTGATCCATAAGAATCCCCACAGCATAACCTTTTTTAAGTTTTTTAACAAGATTAAAAGTATTTTCCGGATGAACCACTTCTGTTCCATAATTTTCCCTTATACTGTTAATGAAATTATCAATAAAATCAGTATAAACCTTTGAGGCAAGAACACAAACAGGAATATTTTTTAAAGAGAAGTATGCGGGGATTATCTCCCAGAAACCCATATGAAGTGTAAGAACAAGTACCCCCCTTTTTTTCTCCGATTTATTCTTTAAAATATCAAAATTGATAACCTCTGTATTTTTTAAAATTAAATCTTCCTTTTTATTTTTCATTCTTATGAATTTTAAAAGCCCATAAGTCATAAAACAAAAATTCTTCCATAAAATTTTCTTTTTAAAATTTGTTATCTCAAGATTTTTTAGTCCTATTTTTCTGAATTTA
>CBFGJR010000016.1:0-5277 GCA_965649145.1 Caldifarciminota bacterium
TCATTTTTAATTTTTATATCACCAACACCATTTTTATAATTATAAATTTTTTTTGAGTTAATCTTATTATTCCTAATATGATACTTTAAAACTTTCAATTCTTCAGCAAATTTATCCAAATTTTTATCAAGCGTATAATAAATAATAGCACTATCTTCCTTATAATAGATAAGCCAGTTTCTAATAATTCCCTTTTCTTTTAAAAAAATTACCGAAAATAAAAAAAAATCATTCATACGAGTGGGGGGATTTAACCCCCCCTTATGATGATTAAAAACTTTTAGTTTTACCCTTTAAAACTGATAGACTGCGTGAAAAACTGGATTCCAGTCGTACTGACCGTTGGAAAACTGATGGTCAGTTGTTACATCAACAGTAACACCTCCAGTTTCACTTGTCCAGACTACAAATCCAGCATTAAAAGCTACATGAGAGTTGTCGGTATAATTATAGTTCATCATTATTGTATCCAGCTGATTATTTATATACACTATTGTTAAAAGTCCGAGCTCCTGAGCACCTGCAATTGAACCTGAAAAGCCAGCATAACCTGCTGCTCCAAGATAGCCTCCCAAATCTATGGCATAAGCAAGGTTACCAGCAAGCCACAGGTCAAAGGATGGTTTATACATGAATTTTCCTCTCGCCTTACATTTTGCATTAGAAAGATCAACTCCAACCAGTTCTTCTATATATCTTATTAATCTATCACAGGGAATTGGAAATTCAAGTCCACCGCCTGAAAGGGTTTTCATATCTTCTATAAACTTTTTGTCATTCCTGATTGCATTAATAACTTTTTCAAAATCAGCTTCATTAATAGCATACCCACCCATATTCTGTATCTCACTTGCACTTGCAAATCTTAACCCAGATTCCTTTGTAACTGTAATTTCCTCTGTCTTCTTACATCCTGTGATTACAAGGAGTATAGATATAGCCATAAATAATAACTTCCTCATACCTTTGAACTCCTATTTTAAAAGGGGATTTGAACCCTTTTTTATTTATAATATATTTTTTCATTCTATAATCACAACCTTATTTATTTTTTTATCTTTGTAATCAGAAGGAATAAGGAAGTAAACTCCTGAACCGTTGTTCTTAAACTTCTTAAATTCTAAAACATTTAACTTTCTACCTGAAACATCATATATATCAAATTTTAAATAGGGATTTTCCACAAATTTATAAACTTCTCTATTCCCGATAAATTTAATATTACCACTCTCAATGCCTGATGCAAAGACACCTAAAGTAGATTGAACAGGGACAAATTCTATCGCTGAATTGCCTCTTGGAAGAACACTACCTGTTCCATAAGCATAAAGATAAGCATTAACTCCGTTTGCATCTTCAATACCTACAGCTGTTGTATATTCATCAGTAACAGTCTGATAATTAAACCTTATTGTTCCATTCTTATAAAGTATTACCTGAAAGGTTTGTTTGTTAGCATTAGAGTAATTCTTAATTCTATACCAGGTTACAGCAAAATATGATGAATTAGAAGCATAGGTTATCTTTGCTCCTTGAGTTGTATCAGGTGGATAAAGGTCTCTCCAGTAAGGTGCAACAACAGCATTTGGAACAGTTGAATTTGGCATCCTTTGAGGTGTATAGGAAGTGGAGTTAGATGTAAAAGAAAGCCATCCATTACTACAAACATATACTGATGAGTAAGAAGAACCAAAGAATGTGAAGGAGAAAGGAAGGGTAAATTTGATTGTTTGGTCATCGCCTGTTATTCCTGTAGGCGTTGAAGTTGAAACCCAAGAGTAGGAAGCCTGTCTCATATCATACCTTGCGCTTGAACCGCCTATACCGTGCCTTGCGAAAGCCTGAATTATCTGACTCTCATGGGAGCCTCCATAAAGGTCCTTATCAGCCTGAATCATTGCATTTCTCCCAGCCAGAAAGTCTTTTGGATAATAGGTGTAAGCCCTCCATGTTACTCTATCCGCAGTAGTTTTATCAGTATAAGTCCTGAAATCCCAGAGTGCACCTGAATATATTCTTGAATCATCATGAACCTCATTTGCCCAGTCATCAGGGTACTTATAATTATTCTGCAAATTCCTCTGATACTGAGAAGGCATAACCCATTCTCCCATAAGGGGATCACCAGATTGAGTACATGCCCAGTAATCAGCCCATGCTTCATTCATGGCACCTGGTTGACCGCTGTATGGTAAACCACCTCCATTAGCATAAATTTTGTCCACTACACCATGAGTATATTCATGATATATTACATCAGCTGACCTTGCCATGTTTTGAATTTGATAACTTGAATTTCCTCTTCCAAAATGCATTGTACCATTGTAGTAATAAGCATTGGCGCCACCATAGTTTTGATCCACTGAGTGGGAATAAACTGTTGCTTGTATTTGATAATCCATTCCAGAAAATCCAAAAGTACCTTTGTAAAAATTATGTATTTTATTTACATGATAAAAAACCATCACCTCAGTAGTATGTTTTCCCTCTGTTGATTCATCTGAAGGATACTTCCATTCCCAAGAAACTTCGCCTCCTCCACCCTGTTGTGGCACCAATCTATATGCAGTATTGTTTGAAGGTGTTGGAACTGTTACACCAGCTGTTCCATTGTCATTTTCTACACCCCTTGTTGTTGTATAATCATTGGTTATTGACTTATACCTAAATTCTATATTGCCATTTGGATACAAAACTACCTGGAAACTCTGTCTGTTTGAATTACTGTAATTTTTAATGTTATCCCAGGTAACAACAAATTTATCAGATCCTGAATAATAGGTTATTGAACCACCACCAGCAGCAGGATTAAGGTCTCTCCAAAAAACTGCTATCAGAGCATTCGGAGCATTAGTGTTCGGAATTGGATCGGGTATATATTTGTTTGAATTAGAAGTAAAACTTAAAAATCCATTTGTACAAATATAAACTGATGTATAGTTTTTACCATAAAAGGGAAAAGAAAAGGGAAGAGTAAACTGCTTTGTCTGGTCATCACCTGTTAAACCAGTTGAAGTTGTTGTATTGTCCCAGATGTAAGATACATTCTGAACATTATATGTAACCGAACCACCTGAGGAAGTAAAAACTGCCCTTCCAGGTGGATTATCATCATTAAAAACTTTAACATAAGGACCCTCAAGATATGCAGTTATGTTTCCAGATGCTGAACTTGAATAGTACCCACTTGAGTTTGTTGTTGCTGTTGAAGAACCAATATAAACATACTGATTTGCCATTGGGTACTTCTGAAGTCCATCTGAACCTGTATTGGGAAAACACCATCCATATACATAACCATAAACGAATTTTAACTCATTCCTCCTTTCAATAATTGTACCATTTATTGCATCAATGTAATAAATAAAATCACCAAGAGGGTCTTCTGAAACAAATCTTATTTTGTAAACAAGAATAAGGGAATTTTCATAAGGATAATAAACAAGCTCGCTTTTATATTCTTCCGGAAAAACTTTCAACCCAAGGTCAGAATAAACAATATTTAAAGCCTCCCCTTCTCCTATTCTTGAATTAGTCGGAAGAGGAGTCCCATCATAAGGAAAATAATAGGAAGAAACATAATAAACATTACCTTTCCTATTAACATGAACTCCCACAAAAGAATTCTCAACCCTTATCCCATTTATAACTTCTTCAAAACTTACATGGGTAAACCCGAGCTCATCTTCTATACTTTTTATCAATGAAAGATACTTATAATCTATACCTAATAATTCTCCCTTTAAACTTAAAAAGTTATATGCTTTTTCCAAACCATTTTTCCCTGGCACAGATAGTTCAAAATTTGATATAAGTCTTGGAAAACCAAAATCTCCAAATAGAATATCAGCACCACCTCCAAATTCAGAACTGACAATTTCAGATATATAAGAAGGCGCATATTTGACACAGGGTTTTAAAAGTTCTTTTGAAGGTGTATAAATTTTATTAAAATCCCCATTCAAAGAGATAAAAGATATGAAAAATAATAAGTACATACTCCTACCTCCTTATAATATAAAAGCCTCTGTTAAACCCGTTTTTTTAATTTCTTTTTTATATAAGCGGGTTAAAGAGAGCTGAACTCTCATAGTGAAAAATTTATGATTAAACCCAAAAAGGTTCCTAAACCTATAGCTAAAGAATAGGGTACATAAAGTTTAAATTCCTTATTTTTATCCAAAAATTCCGGATTTTTTGAAATAAGAGAAAATATAAGATTTCTGACACTTTCCTTACCTTCCCTAAAAGCACCTTTTAAAACAAATTCAATTCTACCTTTAAAAAGACTGATTAAAATAGAGATAAAAAGACCAGAAATGGAAGTCATAAAAATAATCCAGAGAACCTGAGGATAACCTATCCAGGAACCTATACCTGCAAGAAGTTTCACATCACCACCCCCGACACCACCCAGTTGAAAGAATATAAAAAAGGGGATAAAAGATACTAAAAAACCTATAAAGGAGGACACTAAACCATGAAAACCTTTAAACATAAAGTTATAAAGAAACCCTGCGAAAAAGAAGGGAAATGTCAATTTATTAAAAATCTTACCATATTTTAAATCTGTATATACCGAAACTATCACAACAAGTCCAACAATCTGAAATTTAACAATATCATAAATCATTCAGGACCAGCATGTATAGTCATGAATTTAAACTTCATCCATACAATTATCCTGTGAACCTCTTTCCCAAGAGCCTTATAGGCAGCAAAGGCAAAAAGAGCAATTAAACCTATAATCATCGCATACTCAACAGCTGTAGCTCCCTTTTCATTTTTAAAAAATTCTCTCATAAATTACCCTCCTGCCTTTGTTAATTCATTCCACATATTTTCTATCACAGCATAAGTTAACCTTGAAAGTGCTCTATAAGCAGCAAAAGCATAAAGAGATATAAGACCTATAAGCATCGCATACTCAACTGCTGATGCACCCTGTTCTTCCCTAAATAACCTTATCATTATTCAGGACCTGCAGAGGCTTCTGTCATCTTATGCCACATTTCACTAATCACCCTCTGAACCTGCTTACCCAGCGCCTTGTATGCAGCAAAGGCAAACAGGGCTATAAGCCCTATTATCATTGCATACTCCACTGCCGTCGCTCCTCTCTCACACCTTAAAAGCTTCATCTTTACACCTCCATAGGTTTTTAGGGATTTGGACCCTAAAATATAAATTTATTTTATGGAGGTCCAGCATATATATAAAATAACTTAGATGTAAATTCATTGATTAACTCTTCAACTTTTTTAGCAACATAAGCAT
>CBFGJR010000017.1:0-5275 GCA_965649145.1 Caldifarciminota bacterium
CATGCAAAAAGGGTGTGAGTTTATATTCCTTTATAATTTTTATATACTTTTCAGTTTTCTTGGCATCTATATGATTAAGTATCTCAATTTCTTTTTGAAATAGATCAAGGTCAACCATCTGAAAGGCAACCTGGGAAAGATTAAAATGTGCCTCAAATTTTTCTGGATATAAATTAATTGCCTCTCTATAAAAGAGACTTGCTGAATCATATTTCCCCTTTAAAAAATAGAGATTCCCCATCTCAACCAGATAAATGTATGAAGACTTTTCAACTTTATTTTTAAGAAGTTTTTCTGCTTCCTTTATTTCCCCCTTTTTCATATATATAATGCTTTTCATTAAATTCTTTTCTTCGATATCCAGGAGATCCCATTTTTTTAAAAGTTCTTCATCATAAGGGGAATTCATTGTTAAAAATTTCAGGTAATAGGGGTTAAGAGGCTCTTCAACAAAGGAAAGAGAATAGGGTTCCTTCTGAATAGTAAAAAAAGAAATTATTAGAATTATAATAAGAAAAATTGAAAGGAAAACTTTTTCTTTAAATTCTAAAAGGAAAATTGCCGGAATTATTAAAATAAGGTAAAGAGAAAGAGGTGCTTTTAAAAACAAAAAAATTAAAAATAAAATAACAGGTAAAAATTCAGATTCAGAAACATAGGGAATTTTTTTTAAATTAATAAAATAAATTGAATATCTCTTTCTTAATAAAATTCCAAGAAGGAATATAAAAAAAAGTGAATAGAAAAAAAGAATTAAAACTCTTAAAAAGGTAAGCGTAAAAATTTCCTTTAGAAGGGGATTGCCTTGTTTGAAAGGGGAAAAACTGAAAAAGGTTTTTATAAAATCTAAAAATTTAAAATTGATATAATAGAGCTCAAGTTTTTTTAACCAACCTTTAATGTATGTAGGTGAAATCTCTAAAGCCTTATCAAGTTCCTTAATTTTTAAAGTAAAAATGGGCTCATATTCAGCAGTTCTTAAAAAGTATTCTGAAATTTCATAAATATCCTGAACCCCATTTTTTTCCTTTGATTTTAATAAAAGTGAAAAAATGTCATCCTTAAATTCCTTTAAATTTTTCATATGAGAAATCATATACATCAAAAAGAGAGGACCTGGTTCAAGATTTGAGAAAAACTTGGCTTTTTCAAAATCCTTTCTTGCCTCTTCAAATTTTCCCATTTTTTCCTCTTCTAATGCTTTTATAAAATATATGAAAAGATTTTCCGAATCTTTCTCACCCTTTAAAGCACTTTCATATAAAAATTTAGCCCTTTCAAAATCCTTCTGGAACCAGGAAGAGGCAATAATAATAAAAAGTATTATCTTCATAAGAATTTTTATAAAGTATAAATATTTTGGAGAGAATTTATCAAATCTTTTATAATAAAAAATTATGGATAAAATTATGTTACTTTTTGATATTGACGGAACACTTATTTATTCTGGTGGCGCAGGAACAAGGTCTATTGATAAGGCTTTTTTAAAAAAATATGGATTAAAGGATGCAATGAAAGGTATTTCACCAGACGGAAAGACAGACCCTCTGATTATTGAGGAAGTGTTTATAAAAAAATTAAATAGAAAACCTGATAAAAAGGAAATTGAAGAGGTTCTTGGAATTTATCTTGAAAATCTTGAAAGGGAAATAGATAACCCGGGTTATAAAATCTTTGAAGGGGTTCAGGAATTTCTTGAATGGACAGAAAAAAAAGAAAAATTTTTACTTGGACTTCAAACAGGCAATCTTGAACAGGGAGCTAAAATAAAGCTAAAACCTTCCTCTCTTTTAAAGTACTTTAAATTCGGTGGCTATGCTTCTGATTCATGGGAAAGAAGTGAAATTTTAAAAAAGGCATATGAGAAAGGAAAAAAAATTGCAGAAAGAGAAAATTTTAAAATTTCAGATATTTATGTAATTGGAGATACACCAAGGGATATTGAAGCAGCAAGAAAGGTGAGTTTTAAATCCATAGGTATGGCTGTTTTCCATTTTTCAAAAGAGGAACTTTTAAAGGAAGGTGCTGATTTTGTTTTTGAAAGTTTTAAGGAATTAAAAAATTTTTTTGAAAAATTTATTTAGTAAATTTCCTTTTCAGAGGGATAATTTCCCTTAATAACATCTTCCTTAAATTTTAAAAGGGCACTTTTTATTCTTTCTCTTAAATTCTCATATTCTCTTACAAATTTAGGGTGAGGTTTCTCCGTATAACCCAAAACATCCCATACTACAAGAATCTGACCATCACAGAATCTTCCGGCACCAATTCCTATTGTGGGAATTTTCAAAGTTTCTGTAATTTCCTTTGCTACTTCCTCTTTAACACCTTCAAGAACGATTGAAAAAACACCTGCCTCCTCTAAAAGCTGAGCATCCCTTTTTAATTTTTTTATACTCTCCTCAGTTTTTCCCTGAACCTTATACCCTCCCAATTTTAGAATCCACTGGGGTGTTAAACCTATATGACCCATCACCGGTATTCCATTTTTTATAAGATATTTGATAACCTCCAAGGACTCTTCTCCTCCTTCAATTTTAACTGCATCACACCCAGCTCTTATAAATTCACCAGCATTTCTTATTGCTTCTTCCTTTGAAATCTGGAAGGATAGAAAGGGCATATCTCCTACAAGAAGGGAATATTTAACTCCTCTTGCAACTGCCCTTACAAAAACAAGCATTTCTTCCATTCCTATTTTTAAAGTATTATCGTATCCAAGTAAAACATTTGCCACACTGTCACCCACTAAAATTATATCAATTCCAATTTCATCTTCAATTTTAGCCATTTGATAATCGTAGCTTGTTAAGGCAAGGATTTTTTCCTTTCCCTTTTTTAGAATAATATCCTGTATTGTTAATTTTTTCATGGATAAATAATATTAACTTTAAAATTTTCAAAAAACAAATCCTAAAAGAATTGCACTTGTATAGGCACCCAGTATTTCAATTTTAAAGGTACCAAAAGTAAAACTTTTATCATTCTTATATTTTCTTGCAAGAACATACGCAATTAAGGAAATAAAGAGGGCACTCGCATGTGTGCTCATATGCCATCCATCAGCAAAAAGCGCCATGGAATTAAAAAAAAGACCTGCTATAATTTCAATTAACATTGTAAAGAATGTTAAAAGAAAAACAAAAAATGTTCTTTTTTCAGCAGACTTTTTCTCTATATTAAAATGGTGATAATGTTCAAATTTTTGAATTTCCTTTAGGTGCATTCTTTATACCTCTTTAACCTCCTTTTTAGTTTAATTTTATTTTAATTTTAAACTTAGTATAAATATAACATTCTTCAATAAAGTTTTCAAGTTTTCCTTAGAATTGATTTATAATTAACCTGTGAAAAAGAGATTTTCGCAAATTTTTCTGGTTAATAAGAATGCAGCAAGAGAGATGGTAGAAAAGATGAATTTAAAAGAAGGAGAATTTGTTCTGGAAATTGGTCCTGGCAGGGGGATTTTAACAGAGATCCTTTTGCAAAAAAAAATTAAAGTTATTGCTGTTGAAATTGATAGAAATTTATGTAAATACTTGGAGGGAAAAATTTTAGACCTTGATTTCAATCTGATTGAAGGTGATTTTTTAAAAATAAAAACAGAGGATATTTTAAAAAAATTTAATCTGAAAAAAATAAAGGTTATTTCAAATGTCCCCTATCATATCACAACACCTATTCTTGAAAAATTGATAGAGGAAAGAAAATTTTTTTCTGAAATTTATTTAACCCTTCAGAAAGAAGTTGTAGAAAGAATAAAGGCTAAACCAGGAACAAAGGAATATTCTTCCTTAACAATATTTGTGAATTATTATATGGATATAGAAATATTGATACCCCTTCCCTCGCACTTTTTTTATCCTAAACCAAAAGTTAATTCCCTTTTTTTTAGAATGATACCAAAGGAAAAATTAAGACTTGAGAAAGAAAAGGAAGAAATTTTTTTCAAAATAGTAAGAAGAGTATTCCAGGAAAGGAGAAAAAAATTAGGGAAAATTTTAAAGGAATTGGGACTTTATGAAAAGGTCTCTGAGGAAATAAAAGAAAAAAGACCAGATCAAATCTCCCTTGATGAATATATTAAAATTTTAAAATGAAAATAAAAAGAGGTGAAAATATCTTAATTATAAGTGAGGATTATAAATTTGAAAAAATTTTTTCCTTTGAACCTTCAAAAGAAATTCATACACACCTTGGAAAGGTTGTATTGCCAGAAAACTTAAAATTTGGAGATAAGATAATAAGCTCAAAAAACAAAAAAATTTTTGTTTTAAAACCTTCAATAAGTGATCTGATGCTTAAAATAAAAAGAAAAACAACAATTATATATCCAAAAGAAGCAGGATTTATAATCCTTGAACTGGGAATAAAATCAGGTTCAAAGGTATGTGAGGTGGGAACAGGAAGTGGTTCTTTTTTAACACTCCTTTCATCTACTGTTGGAAAAAGGGGAAGGGTTTATACCTTTGAGAGAAGAAGGGATTTTTATGAACTTGCAAGGGAAAATCTTTCTAATTACAAACTTTTAGATAACATAGAGTTTCATTTAAGGGATGTTGAAAAGGAGGGTTTTCCTGATATAAAGGTTGACGCAGTATTTATAGACATTCCTGAGCCTTGGATGGTTTTAAAACATATTCCTAAAATTTTGAAAAAGGGACACCCAATTGGCTCTTTGTCACCAAATATAGAACAAATAAAAAAAACAAAAGAGGAAATGGAAAAATTCGGATTTGTAAGAATTAAAGTATATGAAATCTTTTTAAGGGAAATTTTAATGAGGGATTTTGGAACAAGACCAAAGGAATTTGGAATAACACACACCGGTTATTTAATTTTTGGAAATTTTATATAAAACCCTCTATGAAGTCAGAAGACTTAAGGTTAACTTTCAAATTCTGATATTTACCTTTAAAAAAGTTAAATTAGAAATAATACTTGAGTTAAACAAAGGTAAATTCAAAGTTAAAGAGAGAAGAACTTTCCCCTTTTCTTTTGCATACTCTTTTAGAACTTCTACAAGTTTTATAAGAAAGAGTTCTTTCTCTTCAAAATCATAGTAAATTGGAATAAGAGGATATTTTAAAGATTTAATAATGTTATAAGCATAAATCTCACCCTTCAACAGATCATTACTTTTTAAAATAAAAATTTTCTCATCTTCTTTAAATATATTTTGAAAATTATTTTTAAAAATCAAGGAGGATGGATACTCTAAAAGCATTTAAAAAATTATAAAAAAATTTAAATTTAAAATCAAAGGAAAAGTTTC
>CBFGJR010000018.1:0-5270 GCA_965649145.1 Caldifarciminota bacterium
GATGAATATGGCCTTGTAAAAGGCTTTTTTACAATGGAAGATATTATTTATGAACTGCTTGGTGAATTCTATGAATTTGAAAAAGAAATAACTGTTGATGGAAAAACAAGAATTGACGATTTAAAAGAAGTTTACGGAATTATGTTTCCAGAAGGACCTTATGAAACAATAGCTGGTTTTTTAATAGAACTTAAAGGTGATTTCCCAGAAGAGAATGAGATTCTTGAGTTTAATGAATATAAATTTCAAATAATATCAAGAGATGAAAAAAGTATAAAAAAAGTTAAAATTTTTAGATAAATTTAACTGACATTTAAAACAATTTTTCCAAATACTTTTCTTTCCTCTAACATTCTATGTGCTTTATTTATCTCTTCAAGTGGTAAAACCGTGTGGATGACAGGTTTTATTTTTCCTTTTTTAACAAGTTCAAGCCCTTCAAGGAGATCCTTTCTTCTTCCCATAGTGGAACCTATTAAACTTATTTGTTTAAAAAATATATACCTTAGGTCAATATTTGCATCTGCTCCGGAAGTGGCTCCACAGGTTACTATTTTCCCTCCCCATTTTACAATCCTTAAAAGTGAGGGTAAAAATTCTTTTCCCGTATGGTCAAATATAGAGTCTATTGTTTTACCTTTTAATTTCTTTTCCCATTCCTTTTCTGAATAATTAATAACTTCATCCACACTGAGTTCCTTTGCTTTTTTAAGTTTTTCTTCCTTACTTGATGTGGCAATTACATAAACATTGAGAGCTTTTAGAATTTGAATTAACATAACGCTTACTCCACTACCTGCTGCCATAACAATTGCTGTTTGATAAGGTTTAATTTTACTTTTTTTAACCATATGCATTGCTGTAAGTAAAGTAAGAGGCAAAGCAGCACCTTCTTCAAAAGTTAAATTATTTGGAAATGGTAAAAGTAATTCTTTCTTGACAACAACAAACTCTGCATTTCCTCCCCAGGTATTTTCTCCAAGTATTTTATATTCTTTACATAGATTTTCTTTTCCAGATATGCACTTATCACAAATACCACAAAAAGTGGCAGGATAGAGGATAACTTTGTCTCCTTTTTTAAATAAATTTTCTTCCCCCTTTATATCTTCAATAATTCCTGCTATATCAGACCCAAGTATATGAGGAAATTGAATTTTTAAGTTTGGAAGCCCTTTTCTTACCCATAGATCAAGATGGTTTAAGGACACAGCTTTAACCCTGACCTTTACATATCCCTCTTTTAACTTAGGTTCCTTAAGTTCTCCAATTTTAATTACCTCAGGTCCTCCGTGAGATTCTATGTAGGCGGCTTTCATTTACAGATTTTTTTTTGCCTTATAAACATTCCATGAACCTTTCCTTTTATATTCAAGAGAATTGATAATTTTTTTTACAGAATATAAACCCAGTCCTCTTCCTCTTTTTATTATTTTTCCCCATTCAATTTTATTTTCACTATCAAGGGGAGGTTTTTCCCCTCTATCCATAATTTCAATTTTTATATAATTTTTAAATTTCCATATCTTAATCTTTATTTCCCCACCTTTCCCCTTGTATCCGTATTCTTCAGTATTCGATACAAGTTCATCAATTACATATACAAGCTGATGAGATAGATTATTATCAAAATTTTTTTTCAAAACTCTGTATATTTTATCTCTGAACTTATCCCTTTCTTTCAGTGGAAGCATTATAATATCTTTGAAGAGAACTATTCCAGGGGACATTAAAGGTATTATAAAATCAAGTCTTGAAAAAAATCAAATAAAATAGTATATATAAAAATAAGTCAATCAAACGCTTATGCGAATATTAGCTAATATATTTCTCTTCGGTGCTTTTACATCTTCTAATCTTAGGGTACTTAAAAATTTATCTTTCTTAGGGTTCAAATCCCATTATCTTGAGAAAAGGAGGTTAGGGTAATGTCTAAGAAGTCTAAATTTCCTGTAAGACCCCTTGCAGATAGAGTTGTTGTTAAAAGGATTGAGGAGGAGGAAGAGAAATCTCCAGCTGGAATAATTATACCAGATACAGCGAAGGAAAAACCCCAAAAGGGTGAAGTTATAGCAGTTGGACCGGGAAGACTTGATGATAATGGAAATAGGCTCCCAATGGAGGTTGAAGTTGGTGATAAGGTTTTGTTTTCAAAATATGCGGGAACAGAGGTAAAAATTCAGGGAGAAGAATATTTAATAATGAGAGAGGATGATATCCTTGCAATAATTGAAAAAAATGATTAAAAAAGGAGGTAAAAAATGGCAGCAAAAGATATTCGCTATAATGAAGAAGCAAGAAGAAAACTTTTGAGAGGTGTAGAAGTTCTTGCCAAAGCTGTAAAGGTGACACTTGGTCCAAAAGGTAGAAATGTAATTCTTGAGAAAAAATTTGGAACTCCCCAGGTGACAAAAGATGGTGTAACAGTTGCCAAAGAAATTGAACTTAAGGACCCTTTTGAGAACATAGGTGCTCAACTTGTTAGAGAGGTGGCTTCAAAGACAAGTGATGTGGCTGGAGATGGAACCACAACTGCGACTGTTCTTGCTGAATACATTTTTAAGGAAGGCTTAAAAATGATGGCTACTGGTGCAAATCCAATGGAGGTTAGGAAGGGAATTGAAAAGGCTGTGAATACTGTTGTTGATGAACTTAAGAATATCTCAAAGGAAGTTAGAGAAAGAAAGGAAATTGAACAGGTTGGAACTATTTCTGCAAATAATGATGAAGAAATAGGCAAAAAGATTGCTGACGCAATGGATAAAGTAGGAAAGGATGGTGTAATCACTGTTGAGGAGGCAAAGGGTATTGAAACCTATGTGGAATTTGTTGAAGGAATGCAGTTTGATAGAGGTTATATTTCACCTTACTTTGTTACCAATCCTGATAAAATGGAATGTGTCCTTGAAGACCCATACATTCTTATTCATGACAAAAAGGTTTCCTCTTTAAAAGATATTCTTCCTGTTCTTGAGAAGGTTGCTCAAAGTGGAAGACCGCTTCTTTTTATTGCAGAGGAAGTTGAGGGAGAAGCTCTTGCAACTCTTGTGGTTAATAAACTAAGAGGAACATTACTTTCCTGTGCTGTAAAAGCACCCGGCTATGGTGAGAGAAGAAAAGCAATGCTTGAAGATATTGCGATTCTTACAGGAGGACAGGTGATTTCGGAGGAAAAGGGACTCAAACTTGAAAATGCAAGAATTGATGACCTTGGAAGAGCCAAGAAGGTTATAGTTGATAAAGATAATACCACAATAATTGAAGGTGCTGGTAAAAAACAGGATATTCAGGCAAGAATCAAGCAGATTAAAATGCAAATTGAGGAAACAAAGAGTGATTATGACAGGGAAAAACTTCAGGAAAGACTCGCAAAACTTGCTGGTGGTGTTGCTATAATTTATGTGGGTGCCGCCACTGAAGCTGAAATGAAGGAAAAAAAGGCAAGAGTGGAAGATGCAATGCATGCAACAAAAGCTGCTGTTGAAGAGGGAATTGTTCCTGGTGGAGGAGTTGCTTATTTAAGATGCATTCCGGCTTTAGAAAAACTGGAATCAAACCTGGAAGGTGACCAGAAACTTGGTGTCCAGATTGTGAAAAAAGCTTTAAGGGAACCTACAAGGTGGATTGCAGAAAATGCGGGATATGAAGGAACTCTGATTGTTGAAGAAATTTTAAGAAGAGGAGGTAATATAGGATTTGATGCAAGGGATGGCGAATTGAAAGATATGTATGAAGCTGGAATTATTGACCCTACAAAGGTCACAAGAATTGCTCTTCAGAATGCTGCATCTGTTGCTGCCTTATTATTAACTACTGAAGCTCTTGTTACTGAAATAAAAGAAGAGAAGAAAGATTCAGGAGTACCAACTCCACCTATGGATGAATATTAATTAAAAGGAAGGGGGAGAGGGTTAAAAGGAAAATGCACCTTCTCCCCCTTTTATTTTATAATTATAAATTCCCAAAAGGAGGTTAAAAATGCCAATATTTGAATATAAATGCGAGTCCTGTGAAAAAAGTTTTGAGGAACTTATTTTACCGGGAGAAAAGGAACCTGAAAGGTGTCCTGAATGTGGAACGAAGACTTTAAAAAAAGTATGGAGAGGAAGTGTGGGTTTAATATTTAAAGGTTCTGGATTTTATATTACAGATTATGCAAGTAAAGGAAATAGAGAAAGTAAAAAAGAGGGTGGGAAAGAAAAGGAAAGTAAAGGTAATTCATGTTGTGGAAGTGGAAACTGTTCATGTGATTAATGGAAAAAAAGAAAGTAAAAGTTAAGGATATAGAGTTTGGAAATGATATATTAGTTTTTATAGGTGGACCATGTGTAATTGAAGATGAAGATTCAACTTTAAGGACCGCTGGAAAGATAAAAAAAATAACAGAGAAACTTTCCATACCCTTTGTATTTAAATCTTCTTACTTAAAAGACAATAGATCCAGTGAACTCTCCTATCAGGGTCCTGGTTTAGAAAAGGGTCTAAAAATTTTAGAAAAAGTTAAAAGAGAATTTGATGTTCCAGTTCTATCAGATATCCATACACCTCAGGAGGTGGATATAGTAAAGGAAGTTCTTGATATTCTTCAACTTCCCGCTTTCCTCTCAATGCAAACCTCTTTAACCCTTGCTCTTGCAAAAACGGGTAAAACAATAAATGTTAAAAAGGGTCAATTTCTTTCTCCAACTGATATTAAAAAGGTTGTTGAAAAAATTCTAAGACAGGGTAATGAAAATATTTTAATAACTGAAAGGGGAACTTTTTTTGGTTATCATAATTTAATAGTTGATTTTCGTTCTTTTGAGTTGATGGCTGAAAATGGTTATCCCTTAATTTTTGATGCCGGTCATTCTGTCAGGAATTACGGGATACCCTCCTCTGACCCTAAGGGTGGAGATAGAAAATTTATACCTCTTCTTATAAGAGCAGCCCTTTCAAGTGGATTTGTTGACGCTCTTTTTCTTGAAGTTCATGAAGACCCAGATTGTGCAAAATGTGATGCTTCAACTCAGTGGCCTTTAAATAAACTGGAAAATTTACTTTTAATGGCTTTAGAATTTTTTAATAAAGGTAAAGAGTTAATTAAAAAATATAATTTTTAAAATATCTTTATCAGTTCTTTTTCAATTTACATGTATCAATACGGAAAATTAACCATAGGGGGCAGAATCCAATTAAACCGGTAAATAAGAGAGTTTTAAAGATAAGTCCAATTAAAATTATTACAATACCAAGAAAAATTCTTATTGTTCTATCAATGCCACAAACAT
>CBFGJR010000019.1:0-5097 GCA_965649145.1 Caldifarciminota bacterium
GAGGAAATAGAAAGGTTAGAGAAAAAACTTAACAGGGTAAGGGAGAATGTTTATAAGAATTTAAATCCATGGCACATAACTCAGATTGCAAGACATCCTGAAAGACCACATACCATTGATTATATTAAAAATGTATTTGAGGATTTTTTTGAAATACATGGGGACAGAGCTTTTTCAGATGATCCAGCAATAATTGCTGGTATAGGAAAACTTGAAAAATTACCCTTTGTAATTGTTGGTGAAGAAAAGGGAAGGGATACAAGAGAAAAAATTAAAAGAAATTTTGGTATGCCCAATCCTGAAGGTTACAGGAAAGCAATAAGAGCTTTTAATCTTGCTGAAAAATTCAATATACCTATTATAACATTTGTTGACACTCCTGGTGCTTATCCTGGAATAGGTGCAGAAGAAAGGGGTCAGGCATGGGTTATTTCAATGAGTATTTATAAAATGATTGACCTGAATGTTCCTATAATAACCTTTATAATTGGTGAAGGAGGTTCAGGAGGAGCACTTGCAATAGGAGTTGGGGACAGGGTTTATGCCCTCAAATATTCAATTTATTCTGTCATATCTCCTGAGGGTTGTGCCGCAATTTTATTCAGAGATTCTTCAAAGGCAGAAAAGGCTGCCAAATTTTTAAAACTTACCTCTCAGGATTTAAAAGAATTTGGTGTTATAGATGATATTATTGATGAACCACCTGGTGGTGCCCATAAGGATCCACAACATGTTTACAGTAAAGTAAAGGAAAAAATTTTAAGAGATGTTAAGGAAATAAAAAAAGACTCAATTTTAGAAATAAAAAAGAAAAGAAGGGAAAAATATCTTAAAATAGGAATATACAAAGAGGTTTAAAATGGCACTGGAAGGAACCCTTGAAGATTTTGAATTAACAGATATTTTACAGATAATTCAGATGGGAAGAAAAGATGGAACTTTAATCATTGAGCATCCTTCAGGTGAAAAAGCTAGAATTTTTATAGAAAATTCTATAGTTGTTCATGCAGAGTGTGGCGGGGAAACAGATGAACTTGCCATAGCAAAAATTTTTGAATGGAATAAAGGAAAATTCAGATTTGAAGTAGGACAGAAAACCGATAAAAAAACTTTAAATATACCAATACCCACAATGATAATGGAAGCTGCAAGAAAAATTGACGAGTGGAACAGGATAAAAAAAGTTATACCATCCCTTGAAACAGTTTTTGAACTTGAACCAAATCCAAATACTGATATTGAGGTAATTAGCCTCAATGCCGATGAATGGAGAGTTCTTTCACAAATTGATGGAAAAAGAAATATTAAAGATATTGCAAGCATTTTAAAAATTGGGGAAATTGAAACCGCAAAAATTCTTTTTGGTTTAATAGGATTAGGACTTGTAAGAATCAAAAAAGTCGAAAAAAAAGAAGAAAAAAATGAAATAGAAAAAAGGGAAAAAGAAGAAGAGAAAAAAGATAAAGGTTTTTTCGGATTTTTCAAAAGAAAATAATAAAGTCTTGAAATTTTATTTTTTTTTTGATATTATTATTTATACCCCATGTAATAGGCAAGGGTAGGAAAAGATGAGGACCCCATACCCCCTCCTGCCCCAGGGATTATTATCCCTGGGGTTTGTTTTTTTATAGGTTCTTTTTTTAAAATTTATTAAAAGCACCGCTAGCTCAAAGAGGTAGAGCATCGGATTCTTAATCCGAGGGTTCCGGGTTCAAATCCCGGGCGGTGCATTGAAATTAAATAATGTATATAATTGTTTTCTGTACGGTTCCTGGTAAGGAAAAAACTTATGAAATATCAAAGAAAATCATTGAAAACAAACTTGGAGCCTGTATTAATTTCTTTAAAGTGAATTCTATTTTTGAATGGAAGGGAAAAATTGAAGAGGAAGAAGAGTTTTTACTTATTATAAAAACAAAAGAAGAAAAATTTGAGGAACTTGAGAATTTCATTAGAAAAACTCACCCCTATGAGGTCCCTGAAATTATTTATTTTAAAATTGAAAAGGGAAATAAAAATTACTTAAAATGGATTAATGAGGTTTTAAAATAGGTTCAAATCCTTTTAAAAATTTAATACATATATGAAATTAAAAGGTTTACTCCTTCTTTGTATATGCAGTGGTCTTTTTTCTCAGGTAATACCACCCTTTATAGGTGACAGATTCCAATCATTCAGATATCTATCCACAGTAGGGCTTATAGAAGATGACCTTGATTTGCTTCTTGACCCTGGTAGATACTTTGAAGTAGAAAAAAATATCCTTTATTCTGGGCTTTCTAATATTGCAACAAATAATGATATGGCTTTCTCAGGTATTGATGGGACATACTTTATGTTTGGTTTTAAAAACACCTTTAAACCCCTTGGAAATTTGGTACCCCTATCTTTACTTTATGCCCATCAAACTCTGAAAGAACCTTTGCCAAATTTTGTAAACGGAACGGGTGAAGGAGAAAGATTTACTTCTGAAAGATACGATACAGATGGTAATGGAAGTTTAGATTCCCTTCATACTGAAAAAATAATATCATCATCCTTTAGAGAAACAAGGGAAAATCCTATTTTCCTTGGGGCTGCGAGAGAGATGGGAAACATGATAGCAGGACTGTTTTTCTTCCATTCCAAATATGGAGAGTTTTTTGAGCCAGCAGGACACCCGGTTTTTAATCCTTTTGGTAATCTTTATTATCTAAGAGAAGAAAGAGATATTGTTAACGGAACACTCCTTGAAAGGGAAGAATGGAGTGGTATAGGAAAGAGAGATTCAGCAATTCAGGATAACATGTTTGGTGCCAGTTTGTATTTAAAAGATTTAATGTTAAATTCAGATTTGGGTATTCAACTGGGGTACGGAGTGAATAATTTAAAAATTATGGAAGATATTTATACAAAAGGCTATACAGATTATAACCCTGGTGGTTCTTTATCAAGGGAAGATAGAACTTATCAAAGCCTATATAACCTTAACCCTTCTGGAAGTGCATATTTTGTAAGATTTTTCACAAGAAGAATAGTAAATCCGAATTATGGATCCGAAGATAATTTTTACTTTACCTTTTTGAGTTCTGGAATTTCAAAAGGAAGCACTCCTTTTGAAAGATTTGAAGACATATATTTGAGAGAGGATTTGGGTACTGGTACTTTAAGAGAAAATAGAGTAACAAATCAAGCAGATGGTTCAATTGAGTATGAAGATAATGGAAAACAAATTCTTGTAGGTTACAGATTTAAAGGATTTATAGACACTGAAAAAAGAGTATTTTTTGCTATAGGCTTTTTCTTCACAAATTACCTTTTTAATTCAACTTTTAAAACAGATTCAAATTTCCAAAATGTAAATACTTTTAATGATGGTGATAATGAGCCCAGTGATCCTGATGATTTTACCACAACAGAAACTTTTTCAAGGAGTGACAGGATAGAATCTTCTTTTTCAACAAGAACAATAGAACTACCCGTAGCCTGTGAGCTGAAATTAAGTAAAAATCTTTTATTCAGGATAGGGGCAAATCCTTACTTTGTATTTACTGAAAATGAAAAAACTTTAACTCCCCTTTATTCTTCTACAAGGGTAACAAGAACTGTAAGGGGTGATGGAACAGAAACTATAGTAGTGGACCCTGTTCAAATTACTGAGGGAATACGAAATTTAAAGAAAGGCAAAAATTCTGGTGTTAATTTCGCCTATGGTCTTTCTTACAAAATAGGGGAAAGTTTTTCAATGGATTTAATGGGTTTTCAAAATTTAACTAATTTAGCGAACTGGAAAGTTTCAGCAATATTTAAATTTTAAAAGGAGGTTTAAATATGCAAAGATTTTTATACATAAGCATAGCAATCAGCTTATTTTTATTCTCCTGTAAGAGAAAATCCCTTCCAATTGAACCGGGTGAACTTGGAAATGAATTTATAAAGGAAAATACGCTTCCAACAGTTCTTTCAGTGGAGACCTTTGATGGTGATAGAGTTTTGGAAGACTATGATACAACCCTCGCTGATATACAAGATATAATTTTTATCTATTTTTCAGAACCAATGGATGAAAGTTCTCTTTTATCTTCTGTCCAGATAAAAGTGGTTGGTGGAAGAGGAACTCAGGTTCCTTCAGGTTCATGGAAATATGAGAAGGAAAGTAAAAGGTTAATTTATGAACTTTCACAGAATAAAGGGTTTGCTGATTCAACGAAGTACGAAATAATCATAAGAAATTCTGCAAAAGACCTTTCAGGAAATCCACTTGATGGGAATGGAAATGGAATTGCTGAAGGGAATCTTGATGATTACTATAAAACAGTGTGGACAAGAAAAGGAAATTTCGTTTCTGAGCCTGATCACAATCCACCCGGATTCATTAGCATTTTTCAAAATTTAATTTCACCGAATCCTTCTAACTTGGGTGGATCAGTGAGGACACGGGATAGTATTCATGTGAGATTTTTTACAATAGACATAGATAAGAACACAGTTCAAGGTGCTTTCCATCTTTATGAATATGAAACAAATACAGAAATTCCTCTTGGAACACCTCTTTTTCAGGTAGATACTCCTTCATCAAGAACAAACATAATCTTTAAAGGTTTCACTCTTGATTACAGTAAAGTTTACAAACTTATTATAAATACTAACTTAAAAGATACAGCAGGTAATTCACTTGATGGTAATAATAATGGTTTTTCTGAAAAAGATAATATAGATAGGGTAGAAATATTCTTTGCAACCTTTGCAGAAGATAGTTCAAGGACTGATTTTCCATCCTTTGAAAATTATTCAAGAGATAATAACATAATAACCTTCCGGTTTGATGAACTAATGGATACAAATACAATTAATTTCGGCACTATAAAGGTATTCCGAAATTATCTTCAGGATGCTATTCCTTTTGGAATGAGAAAATTTCAAAATCATGATGATAAAAAAACATATATTGAAATCACACTTTTTTCAAATAAGAATGAGCCTGTATGGTTATGGATAAGTAAGAATGTGAAGGATGCAGAGGGGTTAAAGCTTGATTCAAATGGTGATAATATCGGTGGAATTGAAGAGGTAGATAACAGGATTATATATATACCTTAAAGTACTTTAAAAAATATA
>CBFGJR010000020.1:0-5073 GCA_965649145.1 Caldifarciminota bacterium
AGTAACTTCAATATTTATTTTATTTACACTTTTTTGAATGGTGAACCATTTCTCAAAAACGATTTTATTTTCCCTTTCTCTTGTTTCCTCATATTTTTCAAAAATAACTCTTTTAAAAAATCTTACAAAATACCCCCCTTTATCCTCTGTATCACTATTTACATCAATTCTAACCCCCCCTGAAAATTCCTTTTCCTCTTTTTTAAAAACAAGAATATAAGGAGAAATTTTAATATTTATTAAAATTGAATCACCCTTTTCATAAATTTTTTTTAAAACATAAAAGTTAATTGTATCAGGGGATATATAAGAGTAAAAAAAAATAGAATAAAAAAACTTTAAAAAAATTATCACCAATTCATTCCCCCAAGTGCTTCTGAAAGCATTGAAATAAAAAATGAAGAAACCACAATTGCTACAATCAGAATAATAATACTTAAAACAATTCCCAAAATAATTAAAATTCCGATTAACTGAAAAAGGAACCTAATCTTTGAATGATATTGAATTAAATCAGATTCACTTTTAGATAAGCCTGCTTTTTCTGCTGAAGAAGCCGCCTGGAGAGCAGTTATTCCAATCCAAAGGGGAATCCAGGCAATTAATACTCCTATTATTGTAATTGCCTCTAAAATACCAACTATTATGTTGACAATACCAAAAAATTTAACCCAGCCTGTCCCTTTTGATGCACTTTCATAAATATCCATTTTATTACCTCTCTTTTAAATTTTAAAAGGGATTAAACCATCATAATTATTTTAAGATAATTAAAGGGAAAGTGTAAAGGTTATTTTTGAGAAAAATCCTATTAAAAGTAAAAGTCCAAGAATAAAAAGAAATATTCCTGATATAATTTCCACCTTTCTTAAATGCTTTCTAAATTTTAAAAAAATTGCAAAAAATAGATTAATAAAAAGACCTGAAATAATGAAAGGTATAGCAAGACCAAGGGAATAAAAGGTTAAAAGAATGGTTCCCTTTAAAGGTGAAGCATAAGTAGCGGAAAGTGCTAAAATTGCAGAAAGTATTGGACCTATACATGGAGTCCAGCCAAAGCCAAATCCAAATCCAACAAGGAAGGACCTTAAAAAAGGTAAACTTGATTGAATCGGATTTAACTTCCTCTCTACATCAAGAAACTTAAATCTAAATATTCCTATAAGATGTAAGGAGAGAAGTATTATAAAAATTCCTGCTACTTTTTCCAGAATAAATTTTTTTTCAATAAAAAATGAACCAATAAAAGATGAAGCAAATCCAAGAAATAAAAAAATTGTAGAAAAACCAAAGACAAAAAGAAGAGAATGAATTAAAATGGTCAAAGAAAAAGAATTCCTATTCTTTAATTCCTCAACAGATGCACCTGTTATATAGGATATATAAGCAGGAATTAAAGGTAATATACAGGGTGAAAGAAAAGATAAAAAACCACCAATGATGGCTGTTAAAATAGAAGGAGTTTCCACAGGTAATTATAACCTTATAGAATATAAATTTGCAAAACCTTTTTATAAGTATTTATAATAAAATCTATGGAAATAGGCAAAAAATATAATCCAAAAGAGGTAGAACCCAAATGGGAAAAATTCTGGGTTGAAAAAAATCTATATCAGGCTGGAAAGGATAAAAATAGAAAACCTTATATAATAATGATGCCTCCTCCTAATGTTACAGGAATGTTGCATATGGGTCATGTTTTAAATAACACTTTACAGGATATCTATGCAAGATATATGAGAATGAAGGGTTATGATGTTTTATGGCTCCCGGGTGTTGACCATGCTGGTATTGCAACCCAGAATGTTGTTGAAAAGGAATTAGCAAAAGAAGGAAAAACAAGATTCATGTTAGGAAGGGAAAAATTTGTGAAAAAAGTTTACAAATGGAAGGAAAAATATGAGGAAATAATAAAATCAGAACTCAGAAGACTTGGGTGTTCCTGTGACTGGACAAGATACAGATTCACAATGGATGAAATTATGTCAAGAGCTGTTCTTGAAGCCTTTGTCAGGTTATATAATAAGGGGTTGATTTACAGGGGAAAATATATTGTAAATTTCTGTCCAAGATGTGAAACAACTTTATCAGATGAAGAGGTGGAAAGAGAAGAAATACCTGGAAAACTTTATTACATAAAGTACCCTCTTGAAGAAAAAAATAAATTCATTACAGTTGCAACGACAAGACCCGAAACAATGCTTGGAGATACAGCAGTTGCTGTTAATCCTGATGATAAAAGATATAAAGCTCTTGTGGGAAAATATGCAATATTACCTTTTATTGGGAGAAAATTAAAAATAATAGAGGATGAATTAGTTGACCCAGGATTTGGAACAGGTGCTGTAAAGGTTACGCCATCCCATGACCCGCTTGATTTTGAAATAGCAAGGAAGCACAATCTCCCCTTTGTAACCATTATGGATACAAAAGGGATAATAAATGAGGAAGGTGGAAAATTTAAAGGTCTTGACAGATTTAAAGCAAGAGAAGAGATATTGAAAGAACTTAAAAGTTTAGGATTACTTGAAAATATTGAGGATTATAAAATCAACCTTGGAAAATGTTATAGATGTGATACAGTAATAGAGCCGTATCTTTCGGAACAGTGGTTTTTAAGAATGAAGGAAATGGCTCAAAAGGCTTATGAGGCAGGTGAAAAAGGAAAAGTTAAATTTTATCCACCATCCTGGAAAAAACTTTATGATTTATGGCTTTTAAATGTTAAGGACTGGGTGATTTCAAGGCAACTTTGGTGGGGGCATAGAATACCTGTTTATTATTGTGAGGATTGTAAGAATGAAATTGTAAGTGCAATTAAACCTTTAAAATGTGATAAATGTTTTTCAACAAAGATAAAGCAGGATGAGGATGTTCTTGATACATGGTTTTCTTCCTGGTTATTCCCCTTTTCAACTCTTGGTTGGCCTTCTGACACTCCTGATTTAAAGAGATATTATCCAGGTTCTTTACTTGTTAGTGCCTGGGAGATTCTTTATTTCTGGGTAGCAAGGATGATTATGGCTGGTATTGAATTTCTTGGAGAAGTTCCCTTTAAAGATGTTTTGATTCATGGGCTTTTAAGGGACGAAAAAAGGAGAAAACTTTCAAAATCCCTTGGCAATTCACCTGAACTGGAGAATTTATTTGATAAATACGGAGTTGATGGAGTGAGATTTTCTCTTATTTCAATTGCACCTGAAGGCAGGGATATTATTTTCAGCGAGGGAAAAATGAAAATTGGAAGAAACTTCTGCAATAAGATATGGAATGCTTTAAGACTTCTTTTATCCCATATAGAAGAAGGAGAAATATTAGAATATGAATTACCTTCAAATCTTTTCTTTGAGGATAAATGGATTTTAATGAAGTTTAATGAAACTTTAAGAAGTGTAAATTATAGTCTTTTAAACTATGACTATCCAGAACTCTCAAAATCAATATATCACTTTTTCTGGTCAAATTATTGTGATTATTATCTTGAAAGTATAAAGGATAGATTAAAAGATGATGGAAAGAAACTCCATGCTTTAAAAGTAGCTTTAATTGTGTTTGAAAAATTTTTAAGAATGGCTCATCCTGTAATCCCTTTTATAACAGAGGAATTATGGCACAAACTTCCTTTTAAAAGAGAAAAGGAAAGTATATCCTTAACAGAATGGGTTAGTGAATTTGATGTTAATTTTGAAAGAGAAAAGGAAGAGTTTGAATTTTTGATAAAATTAATAGAACTTCTAAGGGAAATAAAGGGGATTTACGGTATTCCTTTAAAGGAAAAAATGAGAATTTTCATTAAAGAAAAAAAAGATGAAAGATTTGTTGAGATACTTGACCATCTTGCTAAGGCTATCATTATTGAAAAAGAACCTGAGAAAAATTATCTTGGCTATGTTATAAATGAAAGGGAAATAATTGTTGAATTTCCTGAAAGGGTTAATATTGAGGAGGAAAAATTGAGAATAGAAAAGGAAATAAAAGAACTGGAAAATTTGCTTATGGGGATTGAGAAAAGATTAAAAAATCCTTCATTTTTAGAAAAGGCACCCGAAAAAGTTATCAAAGAAACAGAGGATAAGAAGAGAATTTTTGAAGAAAAACTTAACACTTTAAGGAAATATTTAAAATAAAGGAGGTAAGATGAAAAATTACAAATTTAAAAAAATGGAAGAATTCCTTTACATTTTTCCTCAGGACCTTACTTTTTATAAAAATTTTAAAGAAAAAATTTCATTAAATTTTAATGAAGTTAATTTCATCGGAATGGGAGGTTCTGGAATTGGAGGTAAAATTCTTTCCCCCTTTTTAAAGATAAAACACAATGTTATAAATGATTATTATTACAATTTAATAACAAAGGAATCTTTAAACCTACTTATAAGTTATTCAGGTAATACAGAAGAAACAATCAGTTTTTTTGAACCACTTAAAAAACAAAAGATAGTGGGAATCTCTTCTGGTGGTAAATTAGAAGAACTTTTTAAGAAAGAGAATTTACCCCATTTTAAACTTCCTGAAGGCTATCCACCAAGGTGTGCCTTACCCCTTGTGTTTTCCCTTTTAAGTTTTATACTTTCAGAACATATAAATTTTAAACTGGAAGAACTGGATAAATTAAAAAGTTTTCTTGAAGAAAAAAGAAAAAAGTTTTCCTCAATTGAAGGAGAATGTATGGAGATGGCTCAGAAAATTTATAAAAGACCACTTGCTATTTACACAGCCTATCCCTATTCAGGTTGCGCTTTAAGAATAAAAACTCAGTTAAATGAAAATTCAAAACATTTTGTTCATATAGATCTTATACCTGAAATGAACCATAACGAAATTGAAGGTTTAAAAGAACCAGAAGAAATTATTGAAAGGGGTTGGGTTATTTTTATAAAAGGAAAATATATGAATGATAGAAACAAAAAAAGAATTGATGAAACAATAAAAATTATTGAAGATGAAGTAATGGGTATAACAGTTTTTGAGCCAGAAGGAAAAAAACTTCTTGAAGAAATTTTTTATACAATTTATTTTTTTGATTATGTTTCCTTACATCTTGCAAAATTAAATAAATTTGACCCCTTTGAA
>CBFGJR010000021.1:0-5083 GCA_965649145.1 Caldifarciminota bacterium
TAAATATTTTAGAGAAGAATATGAAGCCCATGTGAAGGATAAAAGTTGTCCTGCAAGAGTTTGTAAAGAACTAATATCTTACCATATTCTCCCAGAAAAATGTGTAGGATGCACTAAATGTTTAAAAGAATGTCCAACTTCGGCTATTTCTGGAGAATTAAAATATGTTCATGTTATTGATCAAAATAAATGCTCTAAATGTGGCACATGTTATGAAGTTTGTCCCCCAAAAGTCCGAGCAGTTGTTAAATTAACAGGAAAAGAAAGAAAAAATATAAAAACCCTTGAAAAACCCATCCCAGCTAAAACATTCAAAGGAGGGGCAGGATGATAACTGTAAAAATAAACAGTAAAGAAATTAAAGTAGAAAGAGGAACCAAACTAATAGAGGCAATTGAAAAATCAGGATTCAAAGTTCCCACTCTCTGTTATTTAAAATTTCTTTCACCTTATGGTGCCTGTCGGATGTGCATTGTAGAAATACATATTCCAGGGAAAGGGACCTTAATTGAAGCATCATGCTCTTACCCAGTGTTAGGAGAGATGGAAGTCTTTACTGAAAGTGAAAGAGTATTAAGAGCAAGAAGAATAATAGTGGAACTTTTACTTGCAAGATGCCCTGATTCACCCTTACTAAAAAGACTTGCTGAAGAATATAATGTAAAAGAAGTAAGAATTGAAAAGAAAAATGAAAATTGTATTCTTTGTGGGCTCTGTGTGAGAATGTGCGAAGAAAGAATGGGTAGAAAAGCCATAGGCTTCATTGGAAGAGGACCTCGTAAAAAACTAATTTCTCCTTTTGGAAAGGATAACCCCCTTTGCTTTTCCTGTGGAGCATGCAATTTTATATGTCCTGTTGGTAAAAAAGTAACAGAATTAACCACAACTTCAGAATTAATACCTACCCCAAATGAATATAACATGGGGTTAAATGAACGTTCAGCAATTTATGTACTTTATCCCCAGACAGTACCAAACAAACCTGTGATAGATGAATCAAGGTGTATTCATTTAAATTTCGGCTTATGTGGAATCTGTAACGAAGTATGTGGGGTAAAGGCAATTGACTATAATCAAAAAGAAAAAAAAGAAGAAAGAGAAGTTGGAGCCATACTTTTATCTCCAGGATTTGAAACCTTTGATCCTCTACTTAAACCAGACTATGGCTATAAAAAATTTAAAAATGTTATCACCTCAATTGAGTTTGAAAGAATTCTATCACCTTCGGGACCTTTTGGAGGAAAAGTTATAAGACCTTCAGATAAAAGGGAACCGAAAAGTATTGCCTTTATTCAGTGTGTAGGTTCCAGAGATTATGAAAGAGACTACTGTTCCTCTGTTTGCTGTATGTATGCAACTAAGGAAGCAATAATTGCCAAGGAGCACATAGGTGAAGACTTGCAGTGTGATATTTTTTATATGGATATAAGAGCCTTTGGTAAAGAATTTGAAGAATACTATAATAAAGCAAGAGCAATGGGAATCAATTATATAAGATGCAGAGTTCCGAGAATTAAAGAAAACCCTGAAAATAAAAATTTAATAATAGAATATATAAATGAAAAGGGCAAAAAAATTTTCAGGGAATATGAAATGGTCGTGCTTTCAGTTGGAATAATGCCTCCAAAAAATATAGAAGAACTCTCAAAAAGAACAGGGGTTGAAACAGATGAATTCGGTTTCTGCAAAACAAGTATTTTTGAACCTGTTAAAACAAATATAGAAGGAATATTTGCATCAGGAGTTTTCACTGAACCAAAAGATATACCTGATAGTGTTGTGCAGGGCTCAGCATCTGCTGCTGAAATTTTTGAATTATTAAATGATTCAAGGGGAGAATTAATAGAAAAAAAAGAATTGCCTCCGGAAAGGAATGTAAGAAATGAAAAACCAAGAATAGGTGTATTTATCTGTCACTGCGGGACAAATATCGCAAGTGTTGTTAATGTTCCAGAAGTTGTTGAATATGTTAGAAAATTACCCGATGTAGTTTATGCTGAAAATGGTCTTTATATATGCTCTACTGATACCCAGGAAAAAATTAAAAAAGCAATAAATGATTTTAACTTAAATAGAATAGTTGTTGCTTCCTGCACACCAAGAACCCATGAAACACTCTTCAGAAATACAATCCGAGAAGCAGGTTTAAACCCTTATCTTTTTGAAATGGCTAATATAAGAGAACATTGTGCGTGGGTTCATTCTGATAATAAAGTAAAAGCAACAGAAAAGGCAAAAGACTTAGTAAGAATGGCTGTTGCAAAGGTGAAACTCTTAGAACCCCTTGAAGTAAAATATTTACCAATAAAAAAATCTGCTCTTGTAATTGGTGGAGGAGTGGCTGGTATGGTTTCAGCTCTTTCCCTCGCCAACCAGGGATTCAATGTTTATCTAATTGAAAAGGATAGGGAATTGGGAGGCAATTTCAGAAAAATAAACTACCTTATAAACGGTGAAAATCCAAAAGAGTTCTTAAAATCTATAATTGAAAAGGTTAAAAATAATGAAAAAATAAAAGTTTTAACAGAAAGTGAAATTGAAGAAGTTGAAGGCTCTCTTGGGAACTTTAAAACAAAAGTAAAATCAAGAGGAGAAGAAATCATAATAGAACATGGAGTCGTCATTATTGCGATAGGTGCACAAGAATATAAACCCTCAGAATACTTCTACGGAGAGGATGAAAAGGTATTAACCCAGATTGAACTGGAACAGAAATTAGAGGATAAGGAAAAATTAAAAGTAAATGGAAAAAATCCAAAAAATGTTGTTATGATACAATGTGTTGGTTCAAGAAACAAAGAAAGAGAATACTGTTCTCGTATATGCTGCACTCACGCTATAAAAAATTCAATCAGGATTAAAGAATTATTCCCAGATACAAATGTTTATGTTCTTTATCGCGATATAAGAACTTATGGTTTTAGAGAAAAATATTACACAAAAGCAAGACAGAAAGATGTTGTCTTTATGAGATTTCAAGAAGATAAAAAACCTGAAATAATAAAAAGAGAGAAAGAAGGATTTATTTTAAAGGTTTATAATCCTGACCTTGAAAAGGATATTGAAATATTTGCAGACCTTATAGTCCTTTCCCCGGCTATTATACCTAATAAAGAAGAAAATGAAAAAATTTCAAAGTTATTCAAGGTTCCACTGACAAAGGATAAATTTTTCCTTGAGGCTCATATGAAATTAAGACCTGTAGATTTTGCAACAGATGGAATTTTTCTCGCAGGTCTTGCTCATTTTCCAAAGGATATAACTGAAACTATATCTCAGGCAAAAGCAGCAGCTGCAAGGGCAAGTGTTATCCTGTATAAGGATTATATAGAAATTGACCCTCAGATTTCCTTTGTTGTAGACGAAAATTGTGATGGATGTGCCTATTGCGTTGATACATGTCCTTTTGAAGCACTTACCCTTGTTGAATATATTTTTAAAGGTTCCATTAAAAAAACAGTTGAAAACAATGAAAGTCTTTGTAAAGGGTGTGGAACCTGTATGGCCACATGTCCTAAAAAGGGAATACATGTAAAAGGTTTTAAATTGGAACACATTGAAGCACAGATTGAAGCAGCTTTAATAAGGAGTTAAAAATGAAAAATAGTGAATTTGAACCAATAATTCTAACTTTCTGTTGTAACTGGTGTGCCTATGCTGCAGCTGATCTTGCAGGTGTTTCAAGATTTCATTATCCTCATAATATAAGAATAATAAGGGTTATGTGCTCTGGTATGATACATCCCAATCTTGTAGTTAACGCATTAACAAAAGGTGCTGATGGAGTCATAATCTGTGGATGTCATATAGGTGATTGTCATTATAAGGAAGGAAATATAAGAGCAAAACAGAGGGTTGAAGGTATTAATTTAATGCTTGAAGATTTAGGTTTGGAACCACAAAGATTTAAATTTGAACATGTATCAGCTTCTGAGGGAGAAAAATTTGCAAGGATTATTAGAGAATTTGTTGAAGAAATTAAAAAATTGGGTCCTAATCCTTTTAAACCTTGAAGGAGGCAATCTTGGAATTATCAATAAGAGTGGAAGGGAAAAAATTCATGTGGGATGGAGAGGAGTACTTGAATAAAGAAGAATGTGAAAAAAAGAAAGAAGACTACATCAGGAACGGCTTTGAAGCAAAAATAATAGAAAAAGAAGGTAAGTATTACATATATACAAGGAGAACTATAAAAAAAGAAGAAATAAAAAAATAAAAAGGAGGTGAAATATGGCTATAAAATTAGCAGAAGAATGGTTCGCAATATGTGGAGGATGTGAAGTATCAATTTTAGATGTAGGAGAGCCCCTGTTAGATTTACTTCAAAATATAGAGATTGTTCACATGCCAGTAATAATGGATCACAAATTATTTGGACAAAAGGGAGAGAAAAAAGAAATAGATATTCCTGAAGCCGATATAGGAATTATCACAGGTGGAATAAGAAACGAGGAACACAAAGAAATAGCAAAAAAAATGAGAGAAAAATGCAAAACTCTAATATCAATGGGTTCCTGTGCATGTTTTGGTGGTATACCTGCCCTCGCAAATATGTATAAAACTGAGGAAATATTTAATAAAGTGTATAAAGAAACAAAAACAACTGAACCAGGAAATCCTCCCTCCAGGGATATTCCACCTTTAACTGATAGAGTGTATGCAGTTGATGAAATAGTAAAAGTTGATGTTTACCTTCCCGGTTGTCCAACAACCCCAGAACTCATAGGCGAGGCATTAACCTCACTTTTGAAAGGGAAAACCTTTGAATTACCTGAAAGAAGCGTTTGTGATGATTGCCCTACGAAAAGAGAGAAGAAAGCTGAAATTTCATTAAGAAGACCACTTGAACCAATTGTCCCTCCTGGACAGAAACTTGAAGAAACAAGGTGTTTCATGGAACAGGGATTTTTGTGCCTCGGTCCTGTTACAAGAGCAGGCTGTGGCGGAAGTAAGAAAACTCCAAGATGTATAAAGGCACATATGCCCTGTAGGGGTTGTTTCGGGCCTGTTAAAAAGGGTATGAATCCAATGGTGGAAATGATGAGTGCTCTTTCAAGCATAGGTCTTGATGCGAAAGAAATAC
>CBFGJR010000021.1:5182-16863 GCA_965649145.1 Caldifarciminota bacterium
CCCTGTAGGGGTTGTTTCGGGCCTGTTAAAAAGGGTATGAATCCAATGGTGGAAATGATGAGTGCTCTTTCAAGCATAGGTCTTGATGCGAAAGAAATACCTGATAGAAGAGCAACCTTTAATAGATTTACAGGGGCTCATGGAAATTTAAAGCCCCTCCCTCAAAAATAAAGGAGGTAAAAAATGGGAGAAAGAATAATAATTCAGCCCGTAACAAGAATTGAAGGTCACGCAAAAGTAACAATACAGCTTAACGATGAAGGAAATGTTGAAAATACATGGGTTAACATTCTGGAATTAAGAGGATTTGAAAAATTTTGCATAGGAAGACCAGTTGAGGAATTACCAAGAATTACACCAAGAATATGCGGAGTTTGCCCCCTCTCACATCATTTAGCAAGTGCTAAGGCATGTGACGAGGTTTTTGGTGTTCAGATTCCTCCCACAGCAAAAAAATTAAGAGAACTTTGCAATAGCATTGCCTATACAGAAGAACATATTCTCCACTTTTACTTTCTTGCTGGTGCTGATTTCGTTCTGGGTCCTGGTGAACCTTACCCCTCACGAAATGTACTGGGAATAGCAGCTAAAGTACCTGATATAGCGAAAAGAGTTGTAAGATGCAGATGGCTTGGTGCAAAAATGCTTGAAATCATCGCTGGAAAATCAATTCATCCTGACTCAGCAGTTCCGGGTGGATTTAGTAAACCCTTAACAAAGGAAGAATTAAAGGAATTAAAACCAATGGCAGAAGAAATCCTTGAACTTGCTAAATTTACAATTGATTTTGCAAAGAAAAATATTTTTCCACAATATATGAGGGAAATAGAAAAACTCGGAGTTATAAAAACTGCCTTTATGGGAACTGTAAGAGATGACGGTGCACTTGACCTTTATGACGGGAAAATTAGAATAATGCAACCTGACGGTAAGTATGAAGATTTTGAAGCCAAAAACTACACCGATTACATTGCAGAACATGTGGAACCATGGACTTACCTTAAATTTCCCTATCTCAAAAAGATGGGTAAATTTTCAATGGACATAGATAATCCTGTAGGAGTATACAGGGTAAATACACTGGCAAGAATTAATGTATGTGACTATATCCCAACCCCACTGGCCCAGAAAGAACTTGAAGAATTCAGAAAAAATTTTGGAAGACCCGCCCAGTATACCCTTTTATTCCACTGGGCACGTTTGATCGAACTTCTTTATAATGCTGAATATGTGGTTAAGCTTCTAAATGATCCCGAAATTACAAATCCTGAAGTAAGAGTGAAAGTTACACCAAGAGCAGCAAGAGGTGTTGGATGCGTCGAAGCACCGAGAGGCACACTTTTCCATGATTATGAAACAGATGAAAATGGTATTGTAAAAGAAGTTAATTTACTTGTCGCAACCTGCCAGAACAATGCTGCAATTAATATGTCTGTTAAAAAAACAGCTAAAGAATTAATTAAAGAAGGGAAATACGATGAAGAAATTCTTAACAAAATTGAAATGGCAATCAGAGCCTATGACCCCTGCCTATCCTGTGCAACCCATGAATTCAACGGTAAAATCGCAGTTAAAATTGATATTATTGATAAAAAGGGAGAAAAAATAGATACAATAAAAAACTTTTAAAAATATAGGTTAAATACTTGCCCCTGTTTAATGTATCATCAATTAGAAAAAAGTGAAGTAATTGTTTTTGGTTGCGGAAATATTCTCTTCGGGGATGATGGATTTGGTCCCGAACTTATAAAATATATAAATGAAAATATAAAAATAAAAGAAAAAAATGTAACTTTCATAGATGCCGGAACCTCTGTTAATGACATTCTCTTCAATCTCTACCTTTCTGATTTAGATAATTTAAAGAAAATAATACTTATTGACATTGCAGATATAGGGAAAGAGCCCGGTGAATTTATAAAAAAGGATATTGTGGAAATAAAAAAATTAAAATTTAAATTTTTCTCTATGCATCAAACCCCAGGATACGGAATCTTAAAGAAAATTAAAGAAAAGAAAAAAGATATTAAAATAAAGATTTTTCTCCTTCAACCCTCAAAAATTCCTGAGGAGGTATCAATCGGCATCTCAGAGATATTAAAAGAAAAAATACCAATAATAACTAAGGAAATTCTTTCAGAAATTATGTATTGAAATAATTTTAAGCAAAACCTTAATATATTGTAATGACAAAAATAATCTTGGAGGACTTATCAATACCTGTTCTAAAGGTTAATGAAGAAATTGCACAGGAATTAAGAGAATTCTTTAATAAAAGAAAAATATTTACAGTTAACTTAATATCATCACCAGGTGCAGGCAAAACTACCTTAATTGAAAAATTACTTTCATACTTTGATAAAAACAAGGTATTTATACTTGTGGGAGATATTGAAACTGAAAGAGACGCAAAAAGAATTAGAGAAAAAGGAGGGAACTCTTACCAGATTGTAACAGGAGGAACATGTCACCTTGAAGCAATTATGATAAAAAAATCTATAAATTTAATACCCGAAAATACAGAATACCTCTTTATTGAAAATGTTGGTAATCTCGTCTGCCCTGCGAGTTATGATTTGGGAGAACATTTAAGAATATCAATGATATCAACACCTGAAGGTGATGATAAACTCCCAAAATATCCAAAAGCCTTTTTAACAAGCGATGTAATATTAATAAATAAAATTGACCTTTTACCATACCTTAACTTTGATATCAAAAAAGTTGAAGAGGAAGCAAAAAAAATAAAAGATAATATTAAAATTTTTAAAATATCAGCATTAAAAGGGGATAATATAAAAGAAATTGCTGAATTTATAAAAAATAAAAGGGAAGAATACTTTAAACCTTGAAGAAGAGATTCTTAATAAGAATAGAAGGAACAGTTCAGGGAATAGGATTTAGACCCTTTGTTTATAGAGTCGCAAAGGAAAACAAATTAAAGGGATTTGTTAAAAATAACCCTGAAGGAGTTACAATTGAAGTCGAAGGAGAAATTAAAAACCTAAATAAATTCCTTTTAAAACTCAAAAAGGATAAACCTCCACTAACAACATATACCCTATTTGAAGTAAAAGAAATCCCAATTAAAAATGAAAGAGAATTTGAAATCTTGAAATCAGAAGAAAAGGGAGAAAAAATCGCTCTTTTACTCCCTGATATTGCAACATGTAAAGATTGCATAGATGAAATTTTTGATAAAGAAAATAAAAGATATAACTATCCCTTTACTAACTGCACAAACTGCGGTCCAAGATTTAGTATAATCCAAAATATACCTTATGACAGAAAAAATACAACAATGAAAATCTTTGAGATGTGCACAAAATGCAAAGAAGAATACAAAAACCCCCTTGATAGAAGATTCCATGCACAACCAAATGCCTGCCCTAAATGCGGTCCAAAGGTTTTTCTAACAGATAGAAATGGAAATATAATTGAAAAAGATGAAAAGGCAATAGAAAAAACAGCTTTTCTTCTTCAAAAGGGTAAAATAATAGCCTTAAAGGGAATAGGAGGATTTCAACTTTTAACAAACGCTTTATCCGACGAATGTGTCTCAGAATTAAGAAGAAGAAAAAAGAGGGACGAAAAACCCTTTGCAATAATGTTTAAAAACCTTGAACATTTAAAAGAATACGCTCAAATTTCTCAAATTGAAAGTGAAATACTTTTGTCACCCCAATCTCCAATTTTAATTGTAAAATCAAAGAAAAATAACAATTTATCTAAATACTGCGCACCCTTTAACCCTTATATTGGTGCAATGTTCCCCTATACCCCAATACACCATTTAATAATGAGTAAAATTGATTTCCCCCTTATATGCACATCAGGTAACATGTCAGAAGAACCTATTGCCTATGAAAATGAAGAAGCACTTATAAGATTAAAGGATATAGCAGATTACTTTCTAATGAACGATAGACCCATTGAAAGATACATTGATGATTCTGTTGTAAAAGTTATTAAAAATAAACCTGTTATTATAAGAAGGGCAAGGGGATATGCACCTTTACCCTTTATTATAAACAAAAAATTGCCACAAATCCTTGCCCTCGGACCATATCTTAAAAATACTATCGCCATATCAAAGTTTAATAGAATAATCCTTTCACAACATATTGGAGATTTAGATAATGAAAAATCCTTCAACGCCTTTAAAAAAGTTATAGAAGATTTTAAAAGACTTTATGAGTTCAAACCAGAAGTTATTGCCTGCGATGCTCACCCTGAATACCTCTCTACAAAATACGGTGAAGAATTAAGCAAAAAAGAAAACATACCCCTTATAAAAGTTTTTCATCATCACGCTCATATTGCCTCCTGTATGATTGAAAATAAAATAGATAAAGAGGTCCTGGGAGTTTCCTGGGATGGAACAGGTTATGGAAGAGATGGTAAAATATGGGGGGGTGAATTTTTGATATGTGATTTCAAAGATTTTAAAAGATTTGCAACCTTCAGAGAATTCGGTTTACTGGGAGGTGATAAGGCAATAAAAGAGCCAAGAAGAAGCGCAATTGGTATTTTATATGAAATTTATAGAAAAAAAACATTTGAAATGGATTTTGAACCTCTAAAAAGTTTAACTGAGGAAGAAAGAAAAATATTCAAAAGTGCTTATGAAAAAAACCTTTCTGTTTTCAAAACCACATCAATAGGTAGAATATTTGATGCCGTTTCTTCACTCTTAAATTTAAAACAGAAATGCACCTTTGAAAGTCAGGCTGCTATGATGTTAGAATGGATTGCTGAAGATTATAAAAAAAACATAAAAACTCACTACACTTTTGAAATAAATAAAAAGGACTTCTATATCATTGACTTTATCCCGATTTTTGAAGAAATTATTTCTGATATTAAAAAAAGAAAAGATAAAAGTTACATTGCTTACAAATTTCACATAACCCTTGCAGAAATTGTTAAAAAAATAAGCGAACTTACAGATAAAGATAAAATACTCATAAGCGGTGGCGTATTTCAGAATAAACTTTTAACTGAACTTATTTTAAAAAAAATAAAAAATAAAAAAGTTTTTACTCATTCACGGATACCCCCAAATGATAGTGGAATTTCCATAGGACAGGTAATGGTTGCTTTTCATAACTTATAACCCCAGAAACTGTTATACTTTGTTAATTTACATAGAAATTTAAAATTGTTTTTTAAAAGAAAATTTACAATCTCAGGATTAATAAAATCCTCAATTAAAAAAATCCCCTCTTTTAAATTTTCCAGAAATTTTTTCCCTCCTATCAAAACTTTCTCTTCAAAACCTTCCACATCCATTTTAACAAAAACAGTATCAAAATCTTTTACAATATCACCAATAATATCATCGAGTTTTTTTACCTTTACCTTAATTTTAACTCCTTTTTCAGAATCATAAATAAAAGAACTATCACCAGGTGATAATGGATTAAAAATTATATAAAGATCTTCTTCTGAATCTGATAAAGCAAAATTTAAAGGCACAATGACACCCCTTAAGCTATTTATCTCAATATTTTCCTTCAACAATTCAAAACTCTGCGGTATAGGTTCAAGAGAAAAAATTTTAATCCTTTCTTTAAATATGTTACCTACTAAAATAGAATAATAACCGATATCAGAACCAATATCAAGAAATAATACCCTTTTGTTTTCTTTAACTTTTTCATCAATTTTTTTAATCAAAAAATTTACATCCCTTCTTTCATAAGCAGGAGAAACCGAAGCAGCATCTGCTGTTTTACTCCTTATCCTGAATTTTCCAAATTTCGTCACTATTAAATTATCACTAAAAAAATAGGGGAAATTTTTTTTGTAATCAATAAGTTTATAAAAGGAATAAACCATTTCATAAATAAACATTTTAATTTTTGGTTTTTTAACCTCAAAGGGAATTATAAGTTTATAAAATATGTAAGATAAAAAAAATAAAAAATTTTCCTTTAAAGAAAAATTAAACTTCATTTCTCCTTAAAATAATTATATCACCAAAAATTTTTTCCTGTATGCATAAAATTTTTCTTATTCTTATAAGTTCAAGAAGAGCAAGAAATGTAACAATAGCATCTATTTTACTTTTTACACCTAAAATGAGAGCACTGAAAGAAACACTTTCATTTTTTTCTAATTCTTTAAGAATGTAATCAATTTTTTCCTCAATTTTAGGTATCTCCTCTAATTTTTCTTTTACTTCCGGTAATCTCTGAATTAATCTTGTAAAAAGGGAAAATAAAAGGGAAGGATCAAAATTTTCCTCAAATTCTAAATCTTCACTTTCTTCTCTTCCATACATTTTTGACATCTTTTGATATCTCTCATTTAAAAATTCAACAATTTCAATAAAGGAAAAAATTATTTCCTCTTTTTTTTCTATCTCTTCTTCCTCACCTTCAAACCTTTCAAAAAGATGCTGGGTTTTATAAACTAAAAAAAAGGTCAGAGCATATAAAAATTCAAGGGAATCTTTAAATGAAATTTGAGAATTCTTCAAGTAATAATTTAAAAATTCATCTATCAAAACAGAAATTTTTATTTTAAAAGGGTCAAGTTCCTTTGATAAAAGCCACTTTAAAAGAATTTCAAGGGGACCATAATAAAAACTCGTTTTAATAATCACGCTCATCTTAAATTAAGATATATAAGCTTATAAATTTTATTTTTATCATTAAACTTCAAAAAATAAACACCTGAATTTTTAAAACTCTTTAATTTAATAACATTTAAACCTTCATTTAAAATATAAGTTTCATAAGTTTTTCTACCTGTTAAATCATAAAAGGTTATTTTACCCTTACCATAGGTTTCAATCTTTAATTCTCCCTGATAAGGGTCTATAAAAGGATTTGGATAAATTCTTGAAATTCCTCTAAAATTATTCCTCTGACTTAAATTTAATTTACTCAAAACTCTCTCCCTCTTTGATATAAGTGTATCAAAATTTTCTCCTGCAAAAAGGAAAAAAAATAAAGAGTCAGATGGATTTATTTTCTTTGAAATATAAATTGAATAATCTCCTAAGTCCTTACTAAATTCCCTTATATCACCCTTCATAAAAAGATACTGAATGGAATCAGGAAGTCCTCCATAGGGGTAAGCATATACTTCATTCCTTATAATACCACAAAGGGTAAAATCATCAATATCAAGGATCCCAAAAACAGGACCACCCTGTTTTGAAATAAAGATAATTCTTGAAGCACTGTCGTAATCTGCAAAATTTGTTAAAGGATTTAAAATATCCGCATCAAAAAAGGAAGCCATATACATTTCTTCAAAAAAATTTTCAGGTTTTAAAATAACCAAAAAACCTTCGTCAAACTCCTTTAATTTTACTTTCAAAATATTTCTCTTTGGATGTTGAGAATAATCATCACTGAATTTAAAAGTATAAAAATTACCCTCTTTTTTAAAATAATAACTCCCTTCCTTTAAAGGTCTTGTATCCCTGTCATCAAGATTAAATTTTTCATAGAACCTGTCAACAACATAATTAAAGGAATTTCCAAAGGCAAAACTTCCATAGTAAAGCAAATTTCCGTAATTTTTAAAAATAAAACCACTTCCTTTTTTTTGCTCTGAACTTAAAAATCCAATAGAACCTGTTGAAGAGAGAGAAAACTCATAATTTTTATTTTTGATTGTTAAAAGGGAATCAAAAGGAAAAACCCTCATTTCATAAATCTTTGAAAAATTTGAAAAGGATAAAAGGAAATCAAATTTAAGGGTATCATTTTGGGGATAATCTAAAAGAATTCCCCTTGAAGAAAAATCCAAAATATCCCGGGCATAAAAATTAAAAAGAGTATCAAGAAGAATATAATCAGGTTTTTTTAAAAATTTTATTTTTATACTGTCATTAAAAAAATTATTTGAAACTAAGGATACATTAACTAAAAAAGTGTCATTCTGGAAAATTGGAAAACTTCTGGAATTTAAAGAAAATTTCTGAATGTTATATAAAAGGGTATCCTTTCTTTCTAAAACCTTAATCAATTCCTTTAAATCAAGAAAACCAAATCCCTCTTCATAGTTGGGATAGTTATTTTCCGGTTTTCTTTTCAAATTATCTTTAAATATTTTAGCAAGAGAATCCGGTGTTAAAAAGGGGTTATACTCAAGAAGAAGGGAAATACTTCCTGCTAAGATAGGTGAAGAGGCACTTGTTCCCTCTGCTACTATATACTGATTAAAAGGAAAAGCACCTTTTATATCCTTTCCAGGAGAAATTAAAAAGGGGGATGTAAAATTCCAGTCCTTAAAAAAATAATATAATGTATCACTCCAGGGATAAATAAAGGGAGAAGGTCCTCTTGAAGAAAAACTTGCAACATTTGAATTTGAATCACAGGCACCAGAAGAAAAAACAAAGGGATAATTTCCAGGAGAGGAAGTTGTCCCTGATGAGGGTCCCTCGTTTCCTGCTGCAAAGCATAAGAAAACTCCCTTATTTTTTAAATAAAATAAATCAGGAAAAAACTCATCAAAATAAGGATAAGTCCCAAAGGAACCATTCAATATCCTGATACTTATACCATTTTCAATAAGTTCTGCCACATAATCAAAACTTTCATGAATATCTGATATCAACCCTCCGTACTCTGAAAATACCTTCAAAACAATAAGTTTTGTTTCAGGGGCAATCCCTGCCGAATCTCCTGCGAGAAGTGAAGATACAAAAGTTCCATGACCAACAGGGTCAGAAATACCTCCATAATTCACAAAATCCTTGAAAAGAATAACCTTACCTTTTAACTCAGGATGTGTGGTATCAACTCCTGTATCAATTATAACAGCAATGTTACCCTTCCCCTTAATACCAATTTTATAAAAAGTATCAGCATTGATAAATTTTTTGTGCCAGAAGGAATTAAAAGTTCCTGAAGGCGAAAGCTTAGGAACCGGGATAAGGTAATCAAAAGAGTAAGGAATCCTATAGATTTCAAAATACTTTAAAAGGGAATCTGGAATTTCAATAAGAATCTTCTGGGTAAGGATAAGAACTTTTTTAACTTTTATTTTATTTTTTAAAAAATTAAAATTATTTAAAAATTTTTCCCTTTTTATTTCAATTTCTTTCTTTAGTTCCCTGTAAGATAAATTATAATTTGGTTTTCCAAGGGGAATGAGTAAATTAACTGAAAATAAAAATTTTGCTATCAAATTCCACCTGAAATTACCCTTATAAGTTCTATCTTATCATCTTCTTCTAAAATTTCATCCTCTGTTAAAACCTCATTTTCCCTTACAACTATATACTCCTCTGGATTGAGATTAAGTTTTTTAAAAATATCTGAAACTCTTTTTATCTCCCTATCAAAAATTTTTTCCTCTTTACCAATTTTTACCTTCATAAATGTTATTATTTTCCCAAAAATATTCTGATTGCAACAATAACAAGAAAAATAGCAAAAAGTTTAGATAGGGTTTTAGTGGGAATAATATTAGCAATGTTGGCACCAAAATATGCACCTATAAAAAGTCCAAGAGCAATGAGGAGTGAGCCCTTTATATTCACATTTCCATTTCTAAAATATTCAAGAAATCCTAAAAGACCAACAGGAAGTAAAAGGGCACCAAGGGATGTTCCCTGAGCAAGATGCTGGTTCATTTTAAAAAATAAAATTAAGGCAGGAATAATTATAAGCCCGCCCCCTATACCAAACAGACCTGACAGAATACCAGCTAATAAACCTATTAAAAGAAAACCCATGATTTGAACCATAATTTAATATTATTAAAAAATTTTATTAATTTCAATGACTTATCTTAAAATTAATAATGTGTCTTGGAATCCCCGGTAAGATAATAAACATATATGAGAAAGATGGTTCAAAATTTGCCAAAGTTGAATTTGGAGGTATAAGGAGGGAAGTATGCCTTGACCTTACCCCTGAGGCAAAAGAAGGGGATTATGTAATTGTTCATGTGGGGTTTTCCATTCAGATTCTTGATCAAGAAGAAGCAGAAAAAAGTTTAAAAACTTATGAAGAATATTTAAAAAAATTAGAGGAAGATGAAGTATCTTTCTGAATTCAGGGAAGGCTCAAAAACAGTACTGTTTATAGAAAGGGTCAAAAAAATTGTTAAAGGAAAATGGACAATAATGGAAGTATGTGGCTCCCAGACCCATTCAATTTTAAGTTCAGGAATTGATGAACTTTTACCCCCTAATATAACCCTTGTCCATGGACCAGGCTGCCCTGTTTGTGTTACTCCAAAGGAAATTATTGATACAGCAATTTTACTTTCTAAAAAGAAAGATACAATACTTTTCACCTACGGTGATATGTTAAGAGTTCCTGGTTCAAGGGAATCTCTTTTTAAGGCAAAAGGTGAGGGAGCAAAAATTAAAATGGTCTATTCACCCTTTGAGGTAATAGAATTTGCTAAAAATAATCCTGAAAAAAAATGCATATTTTTTGGTATAGGATTTGAAACAACCTGTCCAAGTCATGCAAGGGTGATATTAAAAGCAAGGGAATTAAATTTAAAAAATTTTTTTGTCTTACTCAGTCAATTCAGAGTCCCTCCTGCTATTGAAGCAATATTAAATGACCCCTTCAATAAGATTCAAGGATTTTTAGCACCAGGACATGTTTGCACTGTGATGGGAACAGAGGAATACTCACCAATTTCTGAGAAATATAAAGTTCCAATTGTTGTAACAGGTTTTGAATCAGTGGATTTAGCAGAGGGAATTTACATATTAACTTGTATGCTTGAAAAAGGTGAAAATAAAGTAAAAATTCAATATAAAAGGTCCTGTAAACCTGAAGGCAATTTAAAGGCAAAGGAGATAATGAATAAAGTCTTCAAAATAGGACCACAAAAATGGAGGGGAATTGGTTTAATTCCTGATAGTGGCTGGATTTTAAGGGAAGAATTTAGTGAGATTGATGCATTAAATTTACTTAAGGAAAAAATTGAAGAAATAGAGGAAAAAAGAGAAGGGTGTATTGCAGCACTTATTTTACAGGGAAAGAAAAAACCCTTTGATTGCTTTCTATTTGGAAGGGATTGTAATCCCCTTAATCCCCTTGGAGCCCCTATGGTATCAGGAGAAGGTGCCTGTGCAGCTTATTATAAATATAAAAAAATAAATGGATAAAATAGAAATTGCTCACGGTTCAGGCGGAATATTAATGAGAGAATTTATAGAAAAGGAAATAAAAGAAAGATTTAAAAACCCCTATTTAGAAAAATTATTAGACTCAGCTATTTTAATAAATAAAAATAAAAAAATTGCCTTTACCACTGATTCCTATGTTGTCTCACCCATCTTTTTCCCTGGTGGTAATATCGGAGAGCTTGCTGTAAATGGAACAATCAATGACCTTGTTGCAGTTGGCGCTTTCCCCGAATTCATATCCCTATCCCTTATAATTGAAGAAGGTTTTCCCTTTGAAGATTTAAGAAAAATTCTTGATTCAATAAAAATTTCCGCTGAAAAAGCAAAAGTCAAAATTGTGACAGGCGATACAAAAGTTGTTGAAAAGGGTAAAGGAGATGGAATTTTTATAAACACATCAGGAATAGGATTCATACCTGAAGATGTAAAACTGGGATATGAGAGAATTGAGGAAGGAGACCTTTTAATAATAAATGGACCTATCGGACTTCATGGTTTTTCAATTCTTATTTCAAGGGAAAATATTCAAATTGAAGGTGAATTAAAAAGCGATACAGCT
>CBFGJR010000021.1:16962-20451 GCA_965649145.1 Caldifarciminota bacterium
CCTTTTAATAATAAATGGACCTATCGGACTTCATGGTTTTTCAATTCTTATTTCAAGGGAAAATATTCAAATTGAAGGTGAATTAAAAAGCGATACAGCTCCCTTAAATGAATTATGGGAAAAATTATATGAGAATAAAATAGAAGTTCACTTCATGAGAGACCCAACAAGGGGGGGAGTCCAGGGCGTTTTAAATGAAATTGCAAGGGAATCAGGTTTCGATATAGTTCTTTTTGAAGAAAAAATCCCTGTCACAGATGAAGTAAAAGGACTATCCGAAATACTCGGGATAGACCCACTTTTAATGGCAAATGAAGGGAAGATGATTTTTTTTGTAAAAAGAAAGGATGCAGAAAGAGCAGTCGAAATTTTAAAGAAATGCGAGAAAGGAAAAAAGAGCGATATAATTGGAGAGGTAAAAGAAAAAAAAGATAAAGGAATCCTTAAATTAAAAACAAAATTAAATGTCACAAGAATTCTCGATATGCCCTACTCAGACCCCCTACCAAGAATCTGCTAACTCTCATCTGTCCCATTAGAAGTGTCCCATTGAAACACCACCAAAAAAATAAATACCTTAATTTTTAATCCTTCAAATTCTGGAACAAACTTTGCATTAGTTTTAAATCCTAAAAGGAGGAAGGGCAATGAAGGGATTAAGGGAAAAAACTGGGGCAGGAGGGGGCCTCAGTTTTATTAGAAGTTTAATTTAAAACACCTGACCAGTAGGGAAAGTGGCAATTTTCAAGATCTATTAATTTTTTTACATTTGAGCCATCAATATTCATTACATAAATATTGTATTTTCCTTCCCTCGTAGAAACAAAAACTATATGAAGCCCATCAGGTGAAAAACATGGGTCTTCATTTGAACCCTCATATGTTAATTTGTAAACCTTTTCGCCAAAATTATCAGTTAAATAGATCTGATTCCTCCCTTCATCATCAAGTCCTACATACACAATATAATCACCCTTTGGTGAAAAATTTGGTGAGGTATTGTAACTTGTTTCATAGGTAATTCTCCTTAAATTAAGTCCATCCCTATCCATCACAAAAATATGTGGGGAACCCAATCGGTCTGAAACAAAAACTATCTCATTTCCATTTCCTGAAACAGAAGGAGAGATATCTATAAATGGCGAAAAAGTGAGTCTCTTTAACTTTTTATTTTCAATATTTAAAATATATATCTCAGGATCCCCCTCCTTTGAAGATGTTATAGTGAGTTCCTTTGAATTCGGGAAAAACCCACCTGGGAGTAAAAGATTTTCACTCTCTAATAAAAGAAAACTTTTATTCTTTTCAAGATCTATTAAATAAAGACCCATCAAATTCTTTTTTATATAAGTTGAATAAACTATCTTCTTACCACAAAAAGAAACCCTTGGAAAAAGTTTTTTCTCACCATAAGAATTAATCTTTCTCAAATTGTAACCATCATAATCCATAATATAAAGTTCCCTCTCTCCATTTATATCACGAGTAAAAACAATATAGGTTTCAAATATACCCTTTTCACCTGTTAATTTTTCCACAACAAAATTACTGATTTTATGGGCAACCTTTCTCTTCTCAAGATTTAAAGAAAAATCCCCTATTGCTATCCTTCTTTCAAGAACCACATCAAAAAGTTCAACTTCTAAACTATTCTTATCTAAGTTAACCTTTGACCTTAAAAGAACATTTGTTCCTAAGGTCCTCCAGAAACCAAAATCAGAATAATGATTTTTTTCTATTATATCTAAACCTGGAACCGTGAGAGTAAAATAATAGGAAAATTCAAGATCACTTATTACAACTCTTTCTATGTCTCTTAAATTTATTTTGAGTTCATCAGAAATTTCCTCAAAAATTCCAAAAGGGAAAATCCCTATATCAAGTTTTTTAAATTCCCCACCTTTTAACTTTAAATAAACTTCACCTTGAGATAACAAAATAAAAGGGTAAAGTAGAATTATCAATTTTCTCATGGCACTTCAAATTCAAGATAAACTCTCAAAAATTCCATATTCATTTCCTCAGGTAAGGGAGGAACTTTTTTAGTTAATACAACTGACCTGTACGCAGATTGGTCAAAAATTTCATTGCCAGAAGTTTTATCTATTTTTATATCCCTTAAACTCCCATCCTTTAAAATTACAAAGAAAATCCTTGTCCTAAGCGTATCTTTATTCAAATAACTATAGTTCCAGTTCTCACTTATTTTCCTTAAAAGAATATCAAAATAATAGGCATAGGGTAAATCAAGATTTATCTTCGCCTTTCCTCCACCTTTTAAAGGGAGTTCTTTTAAAGATTCCCTTTTTTTCTCCTTCTTTTTTGCTACTTTTTTTACTTCTTTTACCTTTTCAACAACCTGTGGTTCTTCTGGAATTTTTTCAATTAATCTGCTCTTTAGTTCCATTTCTTTAAATTCCATATAAAAAACATTTGGTGAAAAGGAAATTTTATCTTTTTCTTTCTTAAATAAAATTAAATTAAAAAAAATAATATGTAAAAATAAGGAAATTAAAAACTCCCTAAACATTACCTTTTTGGTTCAATTATAAACCCGATTTTTTCAAACCCCTTTTCCCTTACTTCACCAACAATTTCCATAACAAACCCGTAAGATAAATCTTTATCAGCCTTTATAAAAACTTTACTTTTACCCTTTTTTTTAAAAATTTCAAGATAAAGGGGAAGCTTTGAAAGTTCAATTTCCTCCTCACCAATAAATATTTTTTTATCACTTTTCACTGTAATTGTAATTTCCTCATCTTTTATTTCTTCTACTTTTTTTGACTTTGGTAAATTTACTTCAAAACCTGTTTGAAGCAAGGGGCTTGTTATTAAAAATATAACTAAAAGTGTTATACTCACATCAGCAAGGGAAGTTATGTTTATATCTGAAATATACTTTCTATTCATTCTTTAAAATATAAATATTTTTTAAAATTGATTTTTATTTCATTTAAAAAATTATTGCATAGGGAATCGTATTTTTCTATTTGATTTATAAAATAGTTGTGAAAAATGAGTGAGGGTATAGCAACAAGTAAGCCTGCAATTGTTGTAATAAGAGCATCAGCAATTCCTGGAGCAAGAACACTTATATGAGCAGAACCTGTCCTTTTTATTTCAAGAAAAGATTCCATAATTCCCCATACGGTACCGAGAAGCCCAAGGAAGGGGCTAACACTTGTTATTGTAGATAAAACTGGCACATACTTTTCAAGTTTTTTTATCTCCCTTTTATAAATATTATCAAGGTTATCAAAAAGAATTGAAATGTAATTATCTTTCCTTTCCTTTTCCTTAATTTTAAAAGCTACATTTCTTAATTCTTTAAAAATTAGAAAAGGTAAAATTTCTTTTCCGTAAATAAAGGGGTTTTTTTCCATCAAATCTTCAAAAGTATAATTTTTTAACTTACTGATAAATCCCTTGGTTTTTATATTTAAAAATAAAAATTCAAAAAACTTTTTAAAAAATATTGCCCAGGAA